>DATMTQ010000146.1:0-2865 GCA_035564095.1 Microbacterium sp.
GCCGACACGCGCCGCCGGACTGCACCGGATCGCCGCGCGCTGGGGGCTGCTGACCGCGACGGGCGCCGCACCCCCCTGGGCGCGGGCCCTCTGGCGCGGCGGCGACGTGGAGGCAACCGCTCTCGCGGACCTGCTCACACCCGAGATCGACGGCATCTACCTGCAGGCGGATCTGTCCGCCATCGCGCCGGGTCCGCTGCAGCCGGCCCTCGACCTGCGGCTGCGCACGATGGCTGAGCGGGAGTCGCGCGCACAGGCGTCCACGTACCGGTTCAGCGAGCAGTCGCTGGCATCCGCCGTGGCCGCCGGCGAGACCGCCCGATCCCTTCGCGAATTCCTCGGCGCCCTGTCGCTGACCGGCATCCCGCAGCCCCTCGACTACCTCATCGACCAGGTCACGTCCGGCCGCGGCATGCTGCGCGTCGGGACGGATGCCGCCACCGGCCGCGCCCGCATCGACAGCGACGACCCGCACCTCCTGGACACGCTGCTCGTCGACCGCGCGCTGCGCGCGCTCGGCCTGCACGCCGCCGACGACCCGCGCCCCGGCGGCGGGCTGCTCTCGCGCGTGTCGCGCGACGCGGTGTACTGGTCGCTCGTCGACGCGCGCTACCGGGTCACCGCCCTCGACGCCGACGGCGCACCCGAGCCCCTGAACCGGCGCCGGGCCCTCGCCTCGCCGCAGGACGATCCGCCCGCAGACGACCTGAGGCTCCTCGCCGAGCGGCTGCTGGCCGGACGCGGCGATTCGGATGCGGCGTGGCTGGAGCGGGAGCTGGACCAGGCCGTGCGCCTGCGTGCCGCGGTGGTGCTGACCGTGCTGCTGCCGGACGGCTCGACACGGGAGTTCGCCGTCGAGGCGCAGGGACTCGGCGGCGGCCGCTTCCGGGGTCTCGACCGCGCCGCCGACGTCGAGCGCACCCTGCCGCTCGCCTCCATCGCGAGCGTGCGCCCCGCCTGAAGCGCGCGGGAGCCGGCCCGGTCAGTGCTCTCCCATCCGGTCCGGGTAAAATCGCTCGCTATGGCCGACGGACCCCTCATCGTGCAAAGCGACCGCACCGTCCTGCTGGAGGTGGCCCACCCGGACGCCGAGTCCGCACGCCACGAACTGGCGATGTTCGCCGAGCTGGAGCGGGCCCCCGAGCACATCCACACCTACCGCATCACCCGCCTGGGGCTGTGGAACGCGCGCGCGGCCGGGCACCAGGCCGACGACATGCTCGGCATCCTCGAGCGGTGGACCCGGTTCCCGGTGCCGCCGTCGGTCTCGATCGACATCCGTGAGACGGTGGGGCGGTACGGCCGCCTCACGATCGAGCGCGCGACCGTGCGCGACGGCGAGGTGCCCGCGCTGGTGCTCCGGTCGACGGATGCCGCCGTGCTCACCGAAGTGTCCAAGAACAAGCGCATCGCGCCGCTGCTCATCGACCATCCGGCTCCGGATGTGTTCGTCATCGACGCGTGGGCGCGCGGCCACATCAAGCAGGAGCTGCTGAAGATCGGCTGGCCGGCCGAGGACCTGGCCGGCTACACCCCCGGCACCCCGCACGAGATCGACCTCGCCGAGAACGGCTGGCACCTGCGTCCCTACCAGGCGACCGCGGTCGAGGCGTTCTCGGAGGGCGGCTCGGGCGTGGTCGTGCTGCCCTGCGGCGCCGGCAAGACCCTCGTCGGCGCAGCCGCGATGGCGGCCACCAAGACGACGACGCTCATCCTCGTCACCAACACCGTCAGTGCTCGGCAGTGGCGCGACGAGCTGCTGGCGCGCACGAGCCTCACCGCCGAGGAGATCGGCGAGTACTCCGGGCAGGTGAAGGAGGTCAAGCCGGTCACGATCGCGACTTACCAGATCCTCACCGCCAAGCGGAAGGGCCAGTACGCCCACCTGGCGCTGCTCGACGCCCTGGACTGGGGTCTGATCGTCTACGACGAGGTGCACCTGCTGCCCGCCCCGGTGTTCAAGCTGACCGCCGACCTGCAGGCCCGCCGCCGCCTCGGTCTCACCGCGACCCTGGTGCGCGAGGACGGCCGCGAGGGCGACGTCTTCAGCCTCATCGGCCCCAAGCGCTTCGATGCGCCGTGGAAGCAGATCGAGGCGCAGGGATTCATCTCCCCGGCCGTCTGCTACGAGGTGCGCGTCGATCTTCCGGCGGGCGACCGGCTCGAGTACGCGGCCTCCGCCGACGACGAGCGCTACCGTCTCGCCGCGACGGCACCGGCGAAGATCGACGTGGTGCGCCGGCTCGTCGAGCGGCATCCGGACGAGCGCATCCTGGTGATCGGCCAGTACCTCGACCAGATCGACGAGCTCGCCGAGGCTCTGAACGCACCGAAGATCACCGGTGCCACCCCGGTCGACGAGCGCGAGGAGCTGTTCGGGGCGTTCCGCACCGGCGAGATCAGACTGCTCGTGGTCTCGAAGGTCGCGAACTTCTCGGTGGACCTGCCGGAGGCGTCGGTCGCCATCCAGGTGTCCGGCTCGTTCGGCTCGCGCCAGGAGGAGGCGCAGCGGCTCGGGCGGCTCCTGCGCCCCAAGCAGTCCGCGCACACGGCGAGCTTCTACACGCTCATCGCCCGGGACACGGTCGATCAGGATTTCGCGCAGAACCGCCAGCGGTTCCTCGCCGAGCAGGGCTACGCGTACACGATCATCGACGCGGACCAGCTCGCGGCCTGACGGATGCCGGTGAGGCGTGCGGCGCTTCGTCAACTCGCCGCGTAGCGGAGGAACACGAACCCCTCGTCGTCGGTCAGGACGCCGGCGAGGTCGAACCGGCGGTCCGCCTCCGCGACGCCGCGCACGATGCGGCCGGCGTCGCCTCCCACGAACCGCGGCGCGAGCGTCACGCACACCTCGTCCACGAG
>DATMTQ010000147.1:0-1794 GCA_035564095.1 Microbacterium sp.
CACCATGACCTACTTCGAGTACCGGCACCGCGTCGAGTTCGGTCACGCCGAATACGTCGAGATCGGCGACTACGCCACCATGGCGGGCCTCGACTGGTTCGCCTCCCCGTGGGACGTGCCGAGCGTCGACTTCCTCGAGGACCTCGGCGTGGTCGCGCACAAGGTGGCCTCCGCGAGCCTCACCGACCTCGAGCTGCTGCAGGCGCTGTGCGCCACCGGCAAGCCGATCATCCTGTCCACCGGCATGTCGACGATCGAGCAGATCGACCGCGCGCTGGCGGTGCTCGGCACCGATCGTGTCGTGCTCATGCACGCCACCTCGACCTACCCGATGGAGCCCGACGAGGCCAACCTCAAGGTGATCGCCACGCTGCGCGACCGCTACCCGGGCGTGCCCGTCGGCTACTCGGGTCACGAGCGGGGCCTGCAGATCTCCACGGCCGCCGTCGCCCTCGGTGCCGTGGCCGTCGAGCGGCACATCACCCTCGACCGCACCATGTGGGGGTCCGACCACGCCGCCTCCCTCGAGCCTGCGGGCCTCGAGCACCTCGTGCGCGACATCCGCGTCATCGAGGCCGCCCTCGGCGACGGCGTGAAGCGCGTGTTCCCCGGCGAGCGGGCGCCGATGGCGAAGCTCCGCCGAGTCGGCGCGTGAACAGCCGGGATGCCGCGACCGCGCCCGTGACGCCGGAGGCTGCGGGCAGCGCGCCCCGCGCCCTGCGCGTCGCAGCGCTCGCCGACGCCGACTCGTTCGTCAAGTGGGCCGCGGCGCTCATCGGGTCGGTGCCGGACGTGCCGCGGCATCTCGCGGTCGTGCAGACGCCGCTCACCGTCAGCGAGGATCAGCAGCGCAAGGCCCTCGTCGGCAGCGGCGTGACGGCGGACGAGGTCAGCCGCATCCCCTTCGACGAGGTGCGCGCGTGGGCCGAGCGCATCCGGCCGGACGTCGTCGTGGTCTCGGCGCGCGGACCGCTGGTGCGCCTGCTGCAGCGCGAGCTCGACCACCTCACCACGCGCCCGGTGATCGTCGTCGGGCTGCCCGGCATCTCGATCCCGGCGCAGCGCGGGGCGGCGACCTATCGCCGGCACGCCGACCTGTTCGTGGTGCACTCCCGGCGCGAGAAGCGCGCGTTCCACGAGCTGTACGACCGGCTCGGCCTGTCGATGGAGCTCGGGCTCGCGACCCTGCCGTTCGCGCACCGCGAGGCGCCGCACCCGGTGGATCTCGCGCACGCCCGGCAGCCGCCCGGCACCGACCTCGTGTTCGCCGCGCAGGCCCTCATCCCGCGCGAGCGCGCGGAGCGCGAACGGGTCGCCGGCATCCTGCGGGAAGCCGCCCTCGCCGACCCCACCCGTCGCGTGGTCGTGAAGCTGCGCGCCAGCCGCTCGGCCGGCGAGGAGGAGACCCACCTGGAACGCGACAGCTACGAAGACCTGCTGCGCGACCGGCCGGACAACCTCGTGTTCTCGCACGCGCCGATGCGCGACGCGCTCGCGCACGCCGAGGGGCTCGTCACGGTCAGCTCGACCGCCGCGATCGAGGCGATGGCGCTCGGCGTGCCGGTCATCGCGCTCGACACGTTCGGCGTCAAGAAGACCAATCTCAACACCGTGTTCGCCGGCTCCGGCGTGCTCGGCGACGCTGCGGACGTCGTGGCCCGGCGGTTCCGGCATCCCTCGCCGACCTGGCGGGAGCAGAACTACTTCCACCGCGAGATCGACTCGACGTGGTGGAGCCAGGCGCAGCGGCTCGTCGCCCGCCGTCGCCGTGGCGAGCTCCCCGCGCGGCACGTG
>DATMTQ010000148.1:0-3704 GCA_035564095.1 Microbacterium sp.
TGCGCACCGCGGCCACGGCGACGCTTTCCGCCGCGCGGGCATTGACGGTCGCGCGGGCCGCCGCCGCCGACGCGCGCGCCGACCGCGACCGCAGGATCGAGGCATCCGGGTTCGAAGATGCGGATGCCGCGGCCGCCGCACTGCGAGATGCGCACACGCGGGAGCAGCTCGCCGAACGCATCCGGGCACACGACGGACGCCTCGCCGCACACCGGGCGCGGCTGCTCGAACTCGAGCTGCTGATGCTGCCCGAGGCCGCGGTCGACCTCACCGCCCTGCAGGCGCAGCACGAAGCGGCGGACCGGGCTTACCGGGATGCCGTCGCACGCCGTGCACAAGCGGACACGATCGCGAGGTCCCTCGCCGATCTGCTCGCGCAGGCGCAGACGCAGCTCGAGCAGCTCGGACCGCTCGCCGCGCAGGCCGAGAGCATCGCGGCGCTGGCCGACGCGATCAGCGGGCGCGGCGCCAACACGCACCGGATGACGCTCGAGACGTTCGTGCTGGCCGCCGAGCTCGAGGAGATCGTGGCGCAGGCCAACGTGCGGCTCGACGACATGTCGTCCGGGCGGTACCGGCTGCAGCACACCGATGCCCGGGCTGCGCGGAACGCGGCGTCCGGCCTCGGCATCGAGGTGATGGACGCCTTCACGGGCATGGCGCGCCCCGCCACCTCCCTGTCGGGCGGCGAAACGTTCCTGGCATCCCTCGCGCTCGCGCTCGGGCTCGCAGACGTCGTGACCGCGCGGGCGGGCGGCATCCGGCTCGACACCCTGTTCATCGACGAAGGGTTCGGCTCGCTCGACTCCGAGACCCTCGAGGTCGCGATGAACACCCTCGAATCGCTGCGGCACGGAGGCCGCACGGTCGGCGTCATCAGTCACGTCGAGGCGATGCGCGAGCAGCTTCCGCTGCAGCTGCGAGTCGCCGCGAGCGCGCACGGGCCGAGCCGCATCGAGCAGCACGCGCCCATCGGTGCCGCTTGACCGCTCCGCTACTGCTGCTGCTGCAGGTGCGCGTCGGCCGCCTGCGCGATGATGTCGAACAGCTCGGCGGCCTTGGCCGTGCTCACGGCTCCCTTGGAGGCCTCTGTCACCATCTTCACGACGGCTTCCCGTGCGGCGGTGCGGGCGACCTTGTCCGTGCCGAGTGACTCGACGCTCTGACCCATGGTGACGAGGTAGTCATCCGTCCAGGGCAGCTTCGTCGCCGACGGGTTGATGCTCTGCATGAGGGCGAGCAGCTGCGGCTTGACGGCGGCGAGGTAGGCCTTCTCGTCGTAGTCTCCCGCCGCGGCGCCGGCCGCTCCCGGCGTGGCAGCGTCGCTCGCCTGCGGCAGCGGGACCGGCGTGGACGATGACAGCGCGCTCCGGCTGACCGCGTTTCCGACGGACACCAGGACCGACAGCTGGAACACGATCGCCACGATCGCCAGGAGGACGCCGACGGCGCCGAGGATGATGCCGGTCAGACCCATTCCGCGACCCTGCCGGTTCTTCCCCGCGAGCGTGATGATCCCGAGGATCAGCGCGACCACGCCCAGGAGACCCCCGAGACCGAGGAAGGCGAATCCGACGAGGGGCACGAATCCGAGCACGGCGAACACCACCGCGGCGATGCCGAGGATCAGTGCGGTGACCGCCAGGCCCTTGCGCGCCGGCGCGGTCTCCACGCCGCCGGTCGCGAACTGGGACGCGTGCCATTCCGGCTCCGCCTGGGCGGGCGGCCACACTTCGTGCCCGCTCGGCGGCACTGGCGGAGCGGGAGCAGCCGGGGCAGGGTCGATGAACTCGGTGGGCTGGCCGCCCATCGGAGGCAGCGGAGTCGTCGGAAGCGCTTCGGGGGCCACGGGCTGCTCGGGAATCGGAGGAACCGGGGGCGTCGGCTGTTCGGGCTCTCCCGTGGGGCGGTCGTCGGACACGTCATCCTCCTGCAGATGGTCGGACACCCATCCTAAGGGCGCGCATCGGAATCGCACGGCGAACTCTCGACCGACGTTCAGACGCGGCGCGGGGACCGCATGGACATCCCGGGCGACAGGCCGACGGGTTGGGTGGTGTCGGCATCGCTCGCACGGCATGATGGGACGGTCGGCGCCGCCGCGCCGCCTCGCAGGACGGAAGGCCGAGCACATGTCCACCATCGATCCGCATCACGACCCGGAGCAGGCGCTCGAGAACTCCCGGGAGCTCGTCGGCGACGTCATGCTCGCCGCGCAGGACTTCTCCAACGAGGAGGAGGGGTACCACAAGACTCTGCGCCCGCGGCAGATCCAGATGATCGCGATCGGCGGCGCGATCGGCACCGGCCTGTTCCTCGGTGCGGGCGGGCGGCTCGCCAGCTCCGGCCCGTCGCTCATCCTCGTCTACGCCGTCTGCGGGTTCTTCGCGTTCCTGATTCTGCGAGCCCTCGGCGAACTCGTGCTGCACCGGCCGTCGTCGGGCTCCTTCGTCTCGTATGCGCGCGAGTTCTACGGCGAGAAGATGGCTTACACCGCCGGCTGGCTGTACTTCCTGAACTGGGCGTTCACGTCGATCGTGGACGTCACCGCGGTCGCGCTGTATGTGAAGTTCTGGGCGCCGTACGTCCCGTTCCTGCAGGCGACGCCGCAGTGGCTGATCGCCCTGGTCGCCCTGATCGTGGTGCTCGGCCTGAACCTCGTCTCGGTGCGGGTGTTCGGCGAGATGGAGTTCTGGTTCGCGCTCATCAAGGTGACCGCACTCGTGGCGTTCCTCATCATCGGCGTGGTCTTCCTGCTGTTCGTGCGGCACACGGATGTCGGCCCGACGGGCTTCAGCATCATCGGCGAGCACGGCGGCATCGCGCCGCTGGGAGCGGTGGCGCCGCTCCTTGCGGTCAGCGGGGTCGTCTTCGCGTACGCGGCGATCGAACTCGTCGGCACGGCCGCGGGCGAGACGGCGGAGCCGAAGAAGATCATGCCGAAGGCCGTCAACACGGTGGTGTTCCGCATCGCGATCTTCTACGTCGGCTCCGTGCTGCTGCTGTCGCTGCTGCTGCCGTACACCACCTACTCGGCCGACGAGTCGCCGTTCGTGACGTTCTTCTCGCACATCGGATCGGCACAGGCCGGCGAGGTGTCCGGGTCGATCATGAACTTCGTCGTGCTGACCGCCGCGATGTCGAGCCTGAACGCCGGCCTCTACTCGACAGGTCGCATCCTGCGCTCGATGGCGGTCAACGGCTCGGCGCCCCGGTTCACGATGCGCATGAGCCGGAACGGCGTGCCGTACGGCGGCATCCTGCTGACCTCGTGCATCACCCTGCTCGGCGTCGGCCTGAACGCGATCGTGCCGGCGCAGGCGTTCGAGATCGTGCTGAACGTGTCCGCGCTCGGCATCATCGGCGGCTGGGCGACCATCACCCTGTGCCAGATGCAGCTGCACCGCTGGGCGAAGGCGGGCCGCATCGAGCGGCCGTCGTTCCGGCTGTTCGGCGCCCCCTTCACGGCGTGGCTGACGCTCGCGTTCCTGGTGTTCGTGCTCGTCTCGATGGGCTTCTCCGACACCGGCCGGTGGGTGCTGGCATCCCTCGTGATCATCATCCCGCTGCTGATCATCGGCTGGTACGCGTTCCGCCGTCGCATCCAGGAAGCCGCCGCGGCCCGCGAGGGATTCACCGGCATGAACCCGATCGTGGCCGAGCGCCCCGCCCTGGACGCCCCGCCCGCCCTCTTCCGCAAGCGC
>DATMTQ010000149.1:0-2990 GCA_035564095.1 Microbacterium sp.
GCGACGATCGTCACGGATCCCTTCGACAGCACGACCACCCCGAGCGCCGCCGCCGTCTGCGCGGCCTGGGCGACCCGTCCCGCCTCGTCGGCCGGGATCTCGGGGTCGAGCCCCGCGGTGCGGCGCAGGGTCGCCAGCTCCCGCGCGTGCGGCGTGAGGATCCACGGCGCCGGCTCGCGCTCCCCGTCGCGCAGCGCGGGCACGAGGTCGAGGGCTCCCGCATCGACGACCACCGCGGCGTCCGAACCCAGGATGCCGCGCAGCGCCTCCGTCTCGGCCTCCGTCCGCGCCGCGGCATCCGTGCCGGAGCCGATCACCCACGCCTGCACCCGCCCGTCGGACGTCACCGTCTCGGGCCTCCGCTGCAGCACGAGCCCGCGCGCCGGTCCGAGGTAGCGGACCATGCCCGCGCCGGTGCGCCAGGCGCCGCTCACCCCGAGCACCGCCGCGCCCGGGTACGCGTCGGACCCGGTGCGCACCCCGACGACTCCACGCGTGTACTTGTCGTCGTCCGCGCTCGGGCGATGCAGCACGCGCCCCGTCCGGGCGGTCGACCAGGTCTGCGGGTTCATGGGCGCCTCCCGTATCCGCGGCGGGTGGCATCCTGCACCTCGCCGATGAGCTCCTCGATGACGTCCTCGAGGAACAGCACGCCCACCGGGATGCCGTCCGCGTCGGACACCAGCGACAGATGGCGGCCGGCCGCGCGCATCGCGGCGAGGGCGTCCTCGAGGTCGGTCTCGGCGCGCAGCGGCACCATCCGGTGGATGCGTCCGGCCGGCACGGGCTGGTCCCGTCCGGCATCCGGATGGTCGGCCACCCGCAGGATGTCCTTCAGGTGCACGTAACCCACCGGGTCACCGTCGTGGTCGACGATGACGTAGCGCGAGAAGCCGCGCTTGGCGACCGTGCGCTCGATCTCCGCAGGCGTGGTGGTCTGCGGCAGGGCGACGATCTGCGACAGCGGAACGGCGAAGTCCTTCGCCTTCTTGTCGGTGAACTCCACGACGGCCGCGATCGTGCCGGCGACGTCGTCCAGCACGCCCTCGGCGCGGGACTGCGCGACGATCGTGGCCACCTCGTCGAGCGTGAACGTGGATGCGGCCTCGTTCTTCGGCTCGACGCGGAAGAGCCGCACGACCGCGTTCGCCAGCCAGTTCAAGGCCACGATCACGGGGTGGAACACCTTCGAGACCCACACGAGCGGTGTCGCGAGCATCAGCACGGCCCGGTCGGGCACCGAGAACGCGAGGTTCTTCGGCACCATCTCGCCGAACACGACGTGCAGATACGACACCAGCACGAGGGTGACGACGAACCCGACCAGCTCGACCGCGTCGACCGACAGGCCGGTCCCGTGCAGGGGCCCCTCGAGCAGGTGGTGGATCGCCGGCTCGGACACGTTCAGGATCAGCAGCGAGCAGATCGTGATGCCGAGCTGACTGGTCGCCAGCATGAGGGTCGCGTGCTCCATCGCGTACAGCGCGGTCTTCGCGGCGCGCGAGCCCTTCTCCGCGCGGGGTTCGATCTGCGAGCGCCGCGCGGACACCACGGCGAACTCGGCACCGACGAAGAAGGCGTTGAACCCCAGCAGGACGACGAGCCAGAGGATGCCGGCCCAGTCGCTCATGCGTCGCCCCCGTCGTGCGCAAGCGGCGCAGGCGTGAACCGGATGCGCTCGACGCGGCGGCCGGTCATCCGGGCGACCGTGAGCACGCCGCCCTCGACCGGCACCTCGTCGCCGACCTTCGGGATGCGCTCGAGCATCGACATGATGAACCCGCCGACGGTGTCGTACACCTCGCCCTCGGGCACTCGGACCCCCGCGCGGTCGCGCAGCTCGTCGGGGCGCAGGTTGGCGGGGAACGTCACCGATCCGGCGTCGCGGACCACCCCGGCGGTGCGCCGGTCGTGCTCGTCCTGCACCTCGCCGACGATCTCCTCGACGAGGTCCTCGAGCGTGACGACGCCGGCGGTGCCACCGTACTCGTCGACGACGACCGCCATCTGATAGCCGCGGGTGCGCAGCTCCGCCAGCAGCGCATCCAGATGCACGGCCTCGGGCATCCGCAGCGGCTCGGTCGCGAGCGCGGCCGCGGGCACCTCGGCACGGCGTTCGATCGGCACGCTCACGGCGGCCTTCAGATGCACGACGCCGACGATGTCGTCCATCGACTCGTCGGTCACCGGGAAGCGGCTGTAGCCGGTGCGCCGGGCCAGGTCGATGACGTCGGATGCCGTGTCGTCGGCGCTCACCGACTGCACGCTCGGCCGCGGGGTCATCACGTCGGCGGCGGTGAGCCGCGTGAAGGTGAGGCTGCGATCCAGCAGGGATGCCGTGTCCTTCTCGAGCACGCCCGCCAGCGCCGAGCGACGCACGAGGCTGGACAGCTCCTCCGCGGTGCGGGCGCCCGACAGCTCCTCCTTCGGCTCGACCCCGAGCAGGCGCAGCACTCCGTTCGCGGAGCTGTTCAGCAGCCACACCGCCGGACGGAACACCGCGGTGAACACGGTCTGGAACGGCAGCACCAGGCGCGCGGTCTTCCGCGGCAGCGCGAGCGCGAAGCCCTTCGGCACGAGCTCGCCGACGATCATCGACAGGATCGTCGCGATCGCGACGCCGAGGAACACCGCCGTCGGCGTCGCGGCGGCATCCGGCATGCCCGCTGCGTCGAAGAGCGGGCGCAGCAGGTTCGAGAGCGCCGGCTCCATCGTGTAACCGGTCAGCAGCGTCGTCAGCGTGATGCCCAGCTGCGCGCTCGACAGGTGCGTCGCGGTGCGCTTGAGCGCGCCGATCGTGACGTTCAGTCCGGTCTGGCCGCGGTCGCGACGCGCTTCGAGGTCGGCGCGATCGAGATTGACGAGCGAGAACTCGCTGGCGACGAACAGTCCGGTCCCGATCGTGAGCGCAAGCCCCACGCCCAGCATGACGTAGTCCATCACTCGTCACCCCCGTTCGGGGTGGGGCGGTGGGGCGGGCGTCTGCAACT
>DATMTQ010000150.1:0-1810 GCA_035564095.1 Microbacterium sp.
ACACGTCGCGGATGCCGACGGTCTGCCCGGCCTGATCCTCGCCGCCCGCCGCGGGCCCGTCGGCGGACTCCCGCTGCGGCGCGGAGCGCGCGGGTGTCTCGTCCGCCTTCCGGCCGCGTTGCGGAGCACGCCGGAACGGCGATACGAACGGCTGGTCCGCGTCGATCGCTTCGGCGTCGGCGGGTGCCCCGGATTCCGGCCGCCGGGGCGGCTGGATCGGCGAAGGGCGGCGCATCAGGTCACTGTCCTGCGTCCGGGTCCGCACCGCCGCGCGGCGCCGTCCCGGCGAGGGCTGCGAGCACCTGCGGGATGATCAGGTAGACGTTGCCGCAGCCGAGCGTGATCACGAAGTCCCCCGGGCGGGCGATCGCGGCCGTGTAGTCCGCCGCCTGCTGCCAGTCGGGCACGTAGTGCACGTGGCCGGCGTCGGCGAAGCGCGACGAGACGGTCTCGCCGGTCACGCCGGGGATCGGGTCCTCGCGGGCGCCGTACACGTCGAGCATGACCGTGTGGTCGGCGTACCGCTCGAGCACGTCCGCGAACTCCTGCGCCATGTGCTGCGTGCGCGAGTAGGTGTGCGGCTGCTGGATCGCGATGATCCGTCCGTCGCCCACGACCGTGCGGGCCGCCGCGAGGGCCGCGGCCACCTCGGTGGGGTGGTGCGCGTAGTCGTCGTAGACGCTGACGCCGTGCTCGACCCCGTGCAGCTCGAAGCGGCGCACGGTGCCGGTGAAGCCGGAGACGGCATCCACCGCGTCCGCGAAGGCGAAGCCCAGCGTGACGAGCACCGCCACGACGCCGGCCGCGTTGATCGCGTTGTGCACGCCGGCCACCTGCAGCTGCACGCGGACGGTCTCGCCGCGGTGGCTCATCGCACACGAGACCGGTCCGTCGGTCTGCACGTCCGAGACGCGCACATCCGCGGACTCGGCCGTGCCGAATCCCACCACGTTCGCGTGGGCGAGCCGGGCGCGCACGCGCTGCGCGCCCGGGTCGTCGGTGGAGATCACGACCGCTTCGCGAGCATTGTCGGCGAACTGGGCGAAAGCCTCGTAGAACGCGTCGTCGGTGCCGTAGTGGTCGAGGTGGTCCGGATCGACGTTGGTGATCAGGGCGACCGCGGTGTCGTACAGCAGGAAGGTGCCGTCGGATTCGTCGGCCTCGATCACGAACAGCTCGTCCGAGCCCGTCGCGCTGGAGACCCCGAGCTGCGCGATCACACCCCCGTTGACGAACGTCGGGTGCCGGCCGAGGGCCTGCAGGGCGGTGACGATCATGCCGGTGGACGTGGTCTTGCCATGGGCTCCGGCGACCGAGACGAGGCGGTGTCCGCCGATCAGCCAGTACAGCGCCTGCGAGCGGTGGATGACCGGCAGCCCGCGCTGCTTCGCGGTGACGAACTCCGGGTTCTCCGGCCAGATCGCGCCGGTGTGGATCACGGTGTCGGCGTCGCCGAGGTTCGCCGCGTCATGGCCGACGTGCACCCGCGCGCCGAGCGCCTCGAGGTCGCGCAGCGCCTTGCTGTCGGCCCGGTCCGAACCGGAGACGCGGATGCCTCGTTCGAGGAACATGCGCGCGAGACCCGACATGCCGGATCCGCCGATGCCGATGAAGTGCGCCGCCTCGATGCGCTCGGGGATGGGAAGGCTCAAATCGGGTCTGATCATGACCGGTCAATCCTAATTCGGCCGCCTTCGAGGGCCCTGTCGATGAGCGCGATCACATTCTCGGTGCCGCACCGGGTGCCCGCCGCGGCGGCGGCATCCCGCATCCGCGCCAGCGCCGCTGCGTCGCGCAGCAGCGGCACGAG
>DATMTQ010000151.1:0-7213 GCA_035564095.1 Microbacterium sp.
GACGCGACCGGATGTGCCCTCGACGCGTCGTCACGCGAGGAACGGGTCCGTGGACCCCAACGTCACGTCGATTCTACGCAGTCTTTAGGCTGAAAGCAACATAAGTGGACGGATGCCCGTGCTCACCGGGCGGCCGCGGCCGCGGCGGCGAGGTAGGCCGCGAGGATCTCCGGTCGGGTGTCGACCACCGGAGACGCTGCGACCGGCACCGCCCAGTCGGGGCGCACGCCCGTCAGGGCCCACGCCGCCTGACGCGCCGCACCGAGCGCGACGTATTCCCCCGGGGTCGGCACGGTCACGGGCACGTCGAACACCTGAGCCGCGATCTGCGCAACGGCGGGATTCTGCGCTGCGCCGCCGATGAGGCGGATGCGGCGCGCCGCCACCCCCAGCGCGTGGATCGCCTCGAGCCCGAGGGCGAGGGAGCACAGCATCCCCTCGATCGCCGCTCGGGCGAGGTGAGGACGGGTCGTCGTCGCGAGCGACAGACCCGACAGGGATGCCCGGGCATCCGGCAGATTCGGTGTGCGTTCGCCTTCGAACCACGGCACGAGCACGACGCCGCCGGCACCCGGCGGGGCCTGCAGCGCCAGGGTGCCCAGCTCGTCGTGCGTCACGTCGAGCAGACCTGCCACGGCGTCGAGCACCCGCGCGGCGTTGAGCGTGGCGATGAGCGGCAGGAAGCCGCCCGCCGCGTCCGCGAAGCCGGCGACGGTTCCCGACGGGTCGGCGACCGGGGCATCCGTGACCGCGAACACCGTGCCCGACGTGCCGAGCGAGACCACGACATCGCCCGGGCGGGCGTCGAGCCCCAGCGCGGCGGCCGCGTTGTCGCCGGCCCCCGCGCCGACCATGAGCCGGGCGGCGCGCACGCTTCCGGTCGGGTCGAGCACCCGGGGAAGCACCGCGTCATGCCCGAGCGCCCGGGTGAGCAACGCGCGGTCGTACCCGTCGGCGCCCCAGTAGCCGGTGCCGGAGGCGTCCGACCGGTCGGTGACGAGCTCGTCGAGCACCGGGGCATCCGGACCGAATCCGCGCAGGCGCCAGGTCAGCCAGTCGTGCGGCAGGGCGACGGCCGCCACCCGCGCGGCGTGCGCCGGCTCCGCGTCCCGCAGCCAGCGCAGCTTGGTCGCGGTGAAGGATGCCACCGGCACCAGGCCCGTGCGCCGGGCGTACTCCGCGGCGCCGACCTCGTCGACGAGAGCGGCGGCGGCATCGGCCGACCGCGTGTCGTTCCAGAGCAGGGCCGGACGGATGACCCGGCCCTGCGCGTCGAGCGCCACCATGCCGTGCTGCTGCCCGCCGATCGAGACGGCCGCGACGTCGTCGAGCCCCCCGGCATCCGCGATGGCGGTCTGCAGCGCGACCCACCACGCCTCGGGGTCGACCTCGGTGCCGGCGGGATGCGACGCCCGGCCGGTGCGCACCACGGCACCCGTGGCCAGGTCGACGACGACGACCTTGCAGGACTGCGTGGACGAATCCACGCCGGCGACGAGCGTCATCGCGCTTCCTCTCGCTTCGGTTTGTGTGCGTTCCCGATGTTGACTTGCCCTGGATGTACGACGCGCCCGGCGTGTCGCGTGCTTCCAAGGCAAGTCAACAGCGCTTTCGGCGGGGGATCAGCCGCGGGCGCCCATGAGGTGCTCGGCAGCGAGCTGCTGCAGGCGGACGAAGCCGAAGCCGCGCGCGCCGAAGTACTCGGCGGCGTCGAAGTCCTCGTAGGCGGCGCGGTCCGCGAGCAGGTCGTCGTACGACTCCCCCGGGGCGAGCGTCGGCTCGCGCAGCTCGGCCACCCGGGCGGCGGCCAGCGCCTCCTGCACCTCGGGGTCGGCCCGGAAGGCCTGCGCGCGCTCCTTCAGCAGCAGGTACATGCGCATGTTCGCGGCCGCGGAGTCCCACACGCCGGTCTCGTCCTCGGTGCGGCTCGGCTTGTAGTCGAAATGCCGCGGACCGTCGTAGGCGGGCCCTGCCGCCCCGGTCCCTGAGCTTGTCGAAGGGCCGCCGTTCTCCAGCAGATCGACGAGAGCGAAGGCGTTGTGCAGGTCGCCGTGCCCGAACACGAGGTCCTGGTCGTACTTGATGCCGCGCTGGCCGTTCAGGTCGATGTGGAACAGCTTCCCGCGGTCGAGGACCTGGGCGATGCCGGCGGCGAAGTTGAGACCGGCCATCTGCTCGTGCCCGACCTCGGGGTTCAGGCCCACGAGCTCGGGGCGCTCCAGCGTGTCGATGAACGCGAGCGCGTGCCCGACAGTGGGCAGCAGGATGTCGCCGCGCGGTTCGTTCGGCTTCGGCTCGATCGCGAACCGGATGCCGTAGCCCTTGTCGGTGACGTACTGCCCGAGCAGGTTCACGGCCTCGCGGTAGCGGTCCAGCGCCGCGCGGATGTCCTTGGCGCTGTCGTACTCGGCGCCCTCGCGACCTCCCCACATGACGAAGGTCGAGGCCCCGAGCTCGGCGGCGAGGTCGAGGTTGCGCAGCACCTTGCGCAGTGCGAACCGGCGCACGGCGCGGTCGTTGGACGTGAACCCGCCGTCCTTGAACACCGGCGCCGAGAAGAGGTTGGTGGTCACCATCGGCACGACGAGGCCGGTGGCATCCAGCGCACCTTTCAGCCGGTCGATCTGAGCCTGGCGCTCGGCGTCCGTCGAGCCGAACGCGAACAGGTCGTCGTCGTGGAACGTGAGCCCGTAGGCCCCGAGCTCGGCGAGCTTCTCTACGACGTGCACGACGTCGAGAGCGGGGCGGGTCGGGCCGCCGAACGGGTCGGCGCCGTTGTAGCCGACAGTCCAGAGGCCGAAGGAGAACTTGTCGTCACGCGTGGGAGAGGGCATCGGGAGCATCCTGTTCGTCGTCGAATGGCATTTGTTGGAGTCTACAACATATACTCGAGATCGTACAGTGTGGAGGGTGACGATGGAGGCGGCGCTCGGGGCGCGCGAGGCGAATCTCGGCCGCGTGCTGCAGATCCTGCATCGGGACGGTCCGCAGTCGCGGGCGAGCCTCACGGAGCGCACGGGACTGAATCGCTCGACGACGGCCAGCCTCGTCGGCGAGCTCGCCGCGCTCGGCCTCACGGTGGAGGGCGCACCCGAACCGACCAATCGCGTCGGCCGGCCCTCCCCCATCGCAGCGGTGAGCCCCCGCGTCGTGGCGCTGGCGGCCAACACCGAAGTCGACGCGCTCACCCTCGCCGCGGTGCGTCTGGATCAGTCCGTCGCGCTGCGGGAACGCATCCCGGTCGACGGGCCGCTCCCGCCCGAGGCGACCGCCGACCTCATCGGTCACCGCGTGCGCGCCTGGCGGGAGACCGAGCTGGCCGGCCACCGGATCGCGGGCATCGGCATGGCGGTGCCGGGACTCGTGCGCGTCGCCGACGGTCTCGTCCGCCAGGCGCCCCACCTGCGCTGGCGGGATGCGCCGCTGCGCGACCTCGTCGCCGAGCGCACCGGACTCGCCGCCCACGTCGACAACGACGCCAGCCTCGGCGCCGTTGCGGAGCACCTGTACGGTGCCGCGCGCGGCATCGACCACGTCGTCTACCTCGACGGCGCCAGCGGCATCGGCGGCGGCCTCATCGTGCACGGGATGCCGGTGGGCGGTGCCGCCGGATACGCGGGCGAGTTCGGCCAGAATCGTCCCGGCGTCGGCGACCCGGCCGACCGGCGTGCACCCGATGGCGTTCTCGAGGACGAGGTGAACCGCGACCGCGTGCTGGCGATGCTCGGCCGCGCCGGGATCGACGAGCCCGCGCTCGCCGCCGCGATCACCGCCTCCGCCGATCCCGCCGTGCCCGCCGAGCTGGCCCGGCAGTCGCGGATCCTCGCCGCCGCGCTCGCCGACGCGGTCAACGTGCTCAACCCGTCGATGGTGGTGCTCGGCGGATTCCTCGCCACGCTCTTCGCCCTCGCCCCCGGCGACCTGGTCGCTCAGGTGCGCGAGCAGTGCATGCCCGCCAGCGGCGAGGATTTGCAGATCAGGCCTGCTCTGCTGGGCGTGGACCGGCAGCTCGTGGGTGCCGCCGAGGTCGCATTCCGCGACCTCCTGCGCCTGCCGCTGCAGGCGAGCGCCTAGCGCCCGGCGAGCGCGCCCGCCTCATCGGGTCAGCCAGACCGCCGCGTCGCGCACGACACGGCCGTCCACCACCGCGTGCGGGTGGCTGGCGACGGCGAGGCGCCATTCGTCGCCGGGGAGTGCGACGGGCTCGCCGTCGAACACGATGATCACGCGCAGATCGCCGACGGTCGCATCGAGGGCGTGCTCGTCGGCACGGTTCCAGTGGACCGGCCGAGTCGAGTCGCTGTGTTCGCGGCGCACCTGCAGCGCTCGGCGGTACATCCACAGGGTCGACGCCGGGTCCGTCTCCTGGACGTCGGCGGCCACGTCCGCGTACGCCTCCGGCTGTGGCAGCCACAGCTTCCCGGTCGTGTTGAAGCCGAGGGCGGGTGCACCGGACTGCCACGGGATCGGGATGCGGCATCCGTCACGGCCGGTCTGCGCCCCGCCGGTGCGGTGGAAGTTCGGGTCCTGCCGGACCTCGTCGTCGAGGGTGGTGTGCTCCGGAAGTCCGAGCTCCTCCCCCTGATAGATGTAGGCCGAGCCGGGCAGGGCGAGCTCGAGCAGAGTGAGCGCCCGCGCGCGGCGCAGGCCCAGGTCCGCGTCGGGCTGCGGGTCGGCTGCACCGACCCCGTGGGTCCAGCCGATGGCGTCGGGCAGGCCGAGCCGTGAGGCGTGCCGGACCACGTCGTGGTTCGACAGCACCCACGTCGTCGTCGCGCCGACCGCACTGTTCGCCGCCAGCGATTCGTCGATCTGCAGCTTCACGCCGGTCGCGGACCAGCCGGCGAGCAGGAACGGGAAGTTGAACGACTGGTGCATCTCATCGGCGCGCACGTAACGGGCCATGCGTCCCGCGGGGCTCACCCATGCCTCGGCGACGAGCATGCGGTCACCCGGATACGTCTCGAGGATCTGACGCCAGCGGCGGTAGATCTCATGGACGCCGTCCTGATCCCACATCGGACCGCGGTCGCCGCCCTCGCCTTGGATGTCGCGGGCGTGCGTGCTGTCCGGAAGCCCGTCCGCCTTCACGAGCCCGTGCGCCACGTCCACCCGGAAGCCGTCGACGCCGCGGTCGAGCCAGAACCGCAGGACGTCGTCGAACATGTCGCCCACGCCGGGATCGGACCAGTCGAAGTCCGGCTGGCCGACGTCGAACAGGTGCAGATACCACTCGCCGTCCCCGACGGGTTCCCATGCGCTGCCGCCGAAGACGGACTGCCAGTTGTTCGGCGGGAGCTCCGCGTTCTCGCCCCGGCCCCGCCGGAAGATGTAGCGGGCCCGTTCCCTGCTCCCCGCCGGAGAGGCGAGGGCCGCGCGGAACCAGGCGTGATCGACGGAGGAGTGGTTCGGCACCAGGTCGACGATCACACGGATGCCGGCGTCGTGGGCCGCAGCGATGAACCCGTCGAAGTCGGCGAGGGTGCCGAACAGCGAGTCGACGTCGACGTAGTCCGCGACGTCGTACCCCGCGTCGCACTGCGGCGAGGTGTAGAACGGCGAGATCCAGACCGCGTCCACGCCGAGCCGCCGAAGATACGGCACGCGGGACGTCATGCCGGCGAAATCCCCGATCCCGTCGCCGGTGCCGTCGGCGAACGATCGGGGGTAGATCTGGTACACCACGGCGTGCCGCCACCACTCGCACCCCTGCTCGGTGCCGGTCTCCGCCTGCTGTGCGACCGTCGCGTCGACCACGTCCACTCTCCTGTGCCGATTGTCGGATGCCGGATGCCGGAGCCGTTTGTCACAGCTCGGTCTCGGATCTCCAGAATCTAGCGCAACCGGTTGCGTGAGCCAAGACCAGCGGAGTACCGTCGGCCGACAGCGGCGCAGAACGCCGCGCAGCTCAGTGAGGAGACAGATAGTGAAGAAGATCACCATCACCGCGATCGGAGGCCTGGCGCTCGCAGCTCTCGCGCTCAGCGGCTGCTCCGGAGGCAGCAGTGGCGGTTCCGGTTCCGACAACGGTCGGGGTCCGATCACGTTCGTTCAGGGCAAGGACAACAGCAACATCATCGCCACCCTCGCCGCGCAGTGGAACAAACTGCACCCGGACCAGAAGGTGACGGTCAAGCAGCAGTCCGACAAGGCCGACCAGCAGCACGACGACCTCGTGCAGCACTTCCAGGCCAAGAGCACCGACTACGACGTCGTCACCACCGACGTGATCTGGACGGCCGAGTTCGCCGCCAAGGGATGGCTCACCCCGCTCGAGGGCAGCCTGAAGCTCGACACCAGCAACCTCCTGCCCGCGACCGTGAAGACGGCCACCTACCAGGGCAAGCTGTACGGCGGCCCGTACGCCTCCGACGGCGGCATCCTGTACTACCGCAGCGACCTGCTGAAGACCCCGCCGAAGACGTGGGACGAGCTCATGGCCGACTGCTCGATCGCGAAGAAGGCCCACATCAAGTGCTACGCGGGCCAGTTCGCCCAGTACGAGGGCCTGACCGTGAACTTCGCCGAGAGCGTCAACGGCGCGGGCGGCGAGATCGTGAAGTCCGACGGCAAGACGCCGAACCTCGAGACGCCGCAGGCGCTGGCCGGGCTGAACCAGCTGGTCACCGGATTCAAGGACGGCGACATCCCGGCAGAGAACAAGACCTTCCAGGAGGAGCAGGGCCGCCAGGCGTTCGAAGCGGGCCAGTACCTGTTCATGCGCAACTGGCCGTACGCGTACAGCCTTGCGAAGACCGACAGCACGTCGAAGGTGAAGAACACGGTCGCGATCGCTCCGCTGGTGACCAACTCCAGCCTCGGCGGTCACAACCTCGCCATCTCGGCCTACTCGAAGCACAAGGCCACCGCCCTGGACTTCATCAAGTTCATGGAGAGCCCCGCGGTGCAGAAGCAGATCGTGCTCAAGGCGTCGCTGTCGCCGGTCATCGCCTCCCTCTACGACGACCCGGCCCTGGTGAAGGCGGCACCGTATCTTCCGGTGCTGAAGGAGTCGATCCTCAAGGCCGTGCCGCGCCCCGTCACGCCGTTCTACCCGGCCGTCACCCAGGCGATCCAGGAGAACGCGTTCCAGGCCATCAGCGGCACCGTGGCGCCGGACCAGGCTCTGAAGAACATGCAGGCCGCGATCACGTCGGCCGGATCGGGCAACTGATCCCCTGAGCGGGTGCGGTCCGATCGACGGGCCGCACCC
>DATMTQ010000152.1:0-1539 GCA_035564095.1 Microbacterium sp.
TCGCGCGCGTCGTCTTCCACGCACTGCTGGCCGAGCAGAAACCCCAAGAACACACGACCGACCTGCCGCTCGCGGCATAACCCTTGACATAGGAGAAACCATGAGCTCACCTGTGCCCGACTCCCTTCCCGACGCCGACGAGATCGCCGCGCTCGAGCGCATCGCGGTCGGCATCGTGCGCGAAGCGGGGACGCTCGCCCGGCGGCGTCGCGCCGAGGGCGTGCGGATCGCTGCGACCAAGTCCGCCGCGGCCGACATCGTCACCGCCGCCGATCGCGAGGTCGAGGTGCTCATCCGCGCACGGCTGGCCGAACTGCGACCCGGTGACGGGTTCCTCGGCGAGGAGTCAGGCGCCGAGCACGGCACCACCGGCATCACATGGGTGGTCGACCCGATCGACGGCACCGTCAACTACGCCTACGGCATCCCCGCCTACGCCACGAGCATCGCCGCTGTGGCCGGCGATCCCGACCCGCTGACCTGGACGGCTCTCGCCGGCGCCGTCTACAACCCCGTGACGGGCGAGCTCTTCCGCGCGGCCCTCGGGCAGGGCGCCTGGTCTCACCAGGATGCCGATCCGGATGCCGCACCCGTCCGGCTGTCGGTGAACCACGAACCCGGCCCGGCCGGTGCGCTCGTCGCCACCGGCTTCGGATACGACCCGGCCACGCACGCGGGAGACCTCGCGCGGGTCGAGCGGGTGATGCCGCTGGCCCGGGACATCCGCCGCATGGGCTCGGCCGCTCTCGATCTGGCGTTCGTCGCCGCGGGACGCCTCGACGGCTATTTCGAGCGCGGCATCCACCCGTGGGACCATGCCGCCGGCGGGCTGCTGGTGACCGAGGCGGGCGGCGTACTCGGCGGAGAGCCGGGCGGGCGCCCGGGCAACACGATGACGATCGCCACCGGTCCGGCGCTCTTCGACCGGATCGAATCCGCGGTCCGGACGCGCTGACGGCGAGTGCGCACTGGATTCCCAGGCGAAACCCGGTAGTGTTTACCTGTTCGTTATCTTCGGCGCCCCCACCCGATGACGCGGACATCCTCCCCGTTCCGTCGCTCACCCCCGTGCGATTCGACCGAGAGCAGAGCTGTGCCTTCAGAAGAGCGTGCCTCCACGGCGCCCCTGACGCGACGCGCCGCCCGGCGAGCCCAGCCGTCGAGTGCCCCGGCGCACCCGACCCGCCGACAGCTTCGGGATGCCGCGGCCCCGCCGCGACGATCCGACCCCTTCGTGCGTGAGCACGACGTCGAGCCGGTCGTGCAGCTCGAGGTCGTCAAGCCTGTCGCGGCGGAGCCGTCCGCTCCCGTCATGGTCGAGCCCGTCGCAGTCGCAGAGCCCGTCGTCGCCGAGCCGGTGCCCGAGTCCGCAGCGAAGCCGGCCGCCGCGAAGACGGCCGAGCCGCGCATCGACGAGTTCGAGCGCGCCGCGCAGCTCTTCTCGTTCACAGGCGAGAACGCGACGATCTCCACGACGTCCGCCGGCCCGGTGTCGCCGGTCGCCACGACGTCGACCGCCGACGGCGCGGCACCGCACGC
>DATMTQ010000153.1:0-2271 GCA_035564095.1 Microbacterium sp.
CCCGCAGCCGGCAGCGCGGCCGTCGCCGCCGTGTCGGCCGCGGTTCCGCCGGCCGCGGTGGGCGCCGGAGCCGTGGGGGCCGTCTCTGCCGGCACTCCGGGTACAGCCGGGACGGCACCCGTGTAGACGGAACTCGCCGGCGGCAAGGTGGGATGCGTCCCGGTGACGTCGATCCCGCCTGCCACAGCGCCGAGCGGGATCGGCTCCGAGTTGGGCAGGTTCGACCACGCCAGCTGCTTGGGTCGGGTCGTTGCCGGGCGCTTCTGCGGCGGCAGCTTCGCATCGGAGCCGATCGCGGACAGGGGCTGCGTCGGCTCGCCGGCGTCCGCGGGCAGGTCGCCCGGATGCGGCGGCACGTTCGCCGGCAACGGCACCGTGACCGGCAGCGGGCCGAGTGGCTCGGTGGGCGTCGATTCCGGGGCCGCGGGCATCGGCCGCGTCTTCGGATGCTGCTCGTCGTCCTTGCTCACGAGCAGACCCCCTTCTGCTGCAGCGCGCCGTCCACCGCCAGGTCACCGTCGATGGCGAGGTCAGCGACGAGGCTCGCGCCGGAGACCCGCACCGAGGTGAGGGAGACGCCGGCGGGCAGCCTGTCGGCGATGCAGACGCGGCGGGAGCGGGTGATGCCGTCCACGAGCGACCCGAAGCGTTCCGACAGGGCGGAGGCCGTCATCGTGGCGGAGCCGACGGTGAACGACGCGGGGCGGAGCACCAGCGCGCCGGAGGTCGCCGACGGCGTCATGGCGATGCCGATCGGCACGGTGGTGCCGAGCACGGACAACCGCGTGGTGGCCGTGACGTCCGGTGCCTTCAGCGTGAGGGAGGATGCCGGGATGCCGTCGACGCTGCTGAAGAGGCTGCGCAGCGCGTCCTGCCCGACCGTGACGACGGCGGTTCCCGAGGCCATCTTGCCGGGGGTGTCGCCACGGTACTCGATGTCGTTCAGCCGCACCGCGATGTCGGCCGTGGTGCCGCCGACCGGGACGCCGTCGCTCGCGACCCGGACGTCGTGGAACGTGCCGCCGATCAGCTGCGGGATGACCATGCCCTCGATGTCCACGTCGACCTTCTGGTCGGCGGGCAGCTTGAGCTTCTGGATGACGGCGGTGCGCACCGCGGAGGTGGTGAGATCGCGCGCGACCGAGTCCGCGAGGAACCAGGCGGCCACCAGCAGCCCCGCCACGACGAGAAGCGCGACGAGCCAGGGCCAGCGGCGCCGGCGGCGCGACGCATCCGTCGAAGTCATCCGGTTCCTTTCCCTTACATGCGCTCCGGGGCGCTCACGCCGAGCATCGCGAGGCCGTTGCGCAGCACCTGACCGGTGGCGTCGTTCAGCCACAGGCGCGTGCGGTGCAGCGTCTCGACCGGGGCGTCCCCGAGCGGGATGACGCGGCAGTTGTCGTACCAACGGTGGAAGAGGCCGGCGAGCTCCTCCAGGTAGCGGGCGACACGATGCGGCTCGCGCACCTCGGCAGCGTAGGCGACCACGCGGGGGAACTCCTGAAGCGCGCCCAGCAGCGCCGACTCGGTCTCGTGCGTGAGCAGTTCGGGGGCGAACTCGGAGCGGTCGACGCCTGACGCCACGGCGTGGCGCCCGACGTTGTGGGTGCGGGCGTGCGCGTACTGCACGTAGAACACCGGGTTGTCGTTCGTGCGCTTCTGCAGCAGTTCCGGATCCAGCGAGAGCGGCGAATCGGCCGGCGAGCGCTCCAGCGAATACCGCAGCGCGTCCGTGCCGAGCCATTCGCGCAGGTCGTCCATCTCGATGATGTTGCCCGCACGCTTGCTGAGCCGGGCGCCCCCGACCGACACGAGCTGGCCGATGAGCACCTCGACGTCCTTGTCCGGATCGTCGCCCGCGGCGCCCGCGAGAGCCTTGAGCCGGTGCACGTACCCGTGGTGGTCGGCGCCGAGCAGGTAGATGCACACGTCGAAGCCGCGCTCGCGCTTGTCGATGTAGTAGGCGGTGTCGGAGGCGAAGTAGGTGAGCTCGCCGTCGGACTTGATCAGCACCCGGTCCTTGTCGTCACCGAACTCGGTCGTGCGCATCCACAGCGCGCCACCGTCCTCGTAGACGTGGCCCAGGCCCTTGAGCCGCTCGAGCGTCTGCGGGACCGACCCCGACTCGTGCAGCGACAGCTCGGAGAACCACACGTCGAAGTGCGTGTTGAAGGCGTCGAGCTGCTCCTGCTGCTCGCGGAGCTGCTGCTCGTAGCCGGCTGCGCGCACGGCCACCCGGCGCTCCTCGCCCGGCAGCTCGAAGATGCCGGG
>DATMTQ010000154.1:0-8431 GCA_035564095.1 Microbacterium sp.
CCGTCGATCGTGACGCGGATCGTGGTGACCGACGACAGCCAGAGGCTGCGGTACCACGGGATCGTCAGGGCGATCGCGGCGCCCTCCGGGTGGACGCGCAGGCTCGCGTCGTCGATGAGTCCGTTGGGCATCGTCGCTCACTCTCGTCGTGGGATGGTCCATCCTACCACGTATATGTCGTTTTCATACATAAGTTTGCGGGATGTGGGCATTACACGTCGAGCACCAGGCGCGATCCGCGGCAGCGCGACACGCAGGTCATCATCGTGTCGTCACCGAGCCGCTCCTCCGCGCTGAGCACGGAGTCGCGATGCTCCGGGATGCCGCCCAGCACCCGCACCTCGCACGTTCCGCACGTGCCCTCGCGGCAGGTGGACAGGATGCCCGCCCCGGCAGCGTTCGCGGCATCCAGCACGGACTCGTCGGCGGCGACGGTCACGGTGCGGCCGCGGCGTGCGAGCACCAGCTCGATCGGTCGGTTCGGCCCGTGCG
Organism: Microbacterium sp.; assembly: GCA_035564095.1. GTDB lineage: Bacteria > Actinomycetota > Actinomycetes > Actinomycetales > Microbacteriaceae > Microbacterium. Next base: position 493 of record DATMTQ010000154.1, read on the forward strand.
CCACCGACCGCGGGCTGGACCGCTCCACCACCACCGCATCCTCCCGGTCGTGACGCCGCGCGGACTCCTCGAGACCGGACAGCAGCTGCTCCGGGCCGCACGCGTAGACGAAGGCGCGTCCCGCGGGCATCCGGGTCCAGATGTCGTCCAGGTCGTAGCGGCCGCGCTCGGCGCTCGGCCAGGCGTACACCCGCGCAGGATGCCGTTCGAGCAGGTCGCCGAGGTACGGCATCCGTTCCCGTGCCCGCCCGAGGAACAGCAGGCGCCACGGCGTGCCGCGCCGGTCGCACTCGTCGATCATCGGGAGCAGGGGCGTGATGCCGATGCCCCCGGCGACGAACAGCACGAAGTCGGCGGGGCGCAGGCGGAAATGGTTGCGCGGACCGCGCACACGCAGCGACGCGCCCGGATGTGCCAGCTCGTGGATCGCCCGCGACGCGCCGCGGCCGTCCGGCTCGCGCAGCACGGCGACCCGCAGCTCGACATCGGACGACCGCCCGCACAGCGAGTACTGCCGCACGAGGCCGCCCGGCAGTTCGAGGTCCAGGTGCGCGCCGGGCTCCCAGGCCGGGAAAGCGCCGGAATCGGCGGCGAGGGTGAGCTCGACGACGTCCGCCGTCACCTGCCGCCGGCCCGTCACCGTGACCGGAATCGCCCGTGCTCGCCGACGACGCCTTGCGCGGCGCCGCGGGATGCCGCGCGCGGGCGCACCGGCGTCGGCGTCCACTCCAGCGGAAGCGCCACCATGCCGCGCCCTTCGGACACGGCCGTGTGCGCCAGTTCGCCGGACGGCACGGCGAGCCGCAGGTTCGGCAGGCGCTCGTGCAGCACCTCGAGCTCCACGCGCAGCAGCAGGCGCGCGAGCGGTGCTCCGAGGCAGGCGTGCACGCCCTGGCCGAAGCCGAGGTGCGGCACCTCCCACCCGCGCGCGAGGTCGAGGCGGTCGGCGTCCTCGAACCGGGCGGCATCCCGAGAACCCGACGCGTAGGCGAGGAACACCTCCTCCCCCGCGGTCAGCGCCTCGCCGCCGAGCACGGTGTCGCGCGCCACCCGGCGGCGCATCCCGGTGATCGCCGACTCGAACCGGAACAGCTCCTCCAGCGCTGCGGCACGGGTCTCGTCGCTCTGCTGCGCCGCGTGCCACAGGTCCGGATCGGAGAGCAGGTGCGACAGGGCCGTGCAGATGAGGTTCGAGGACGTCTCGTGCCCGGCGAGCATGAGGCCGGGGAACATCGAGAGCATCTCGAAGTCGGTCATCGACACGGTACCGGCATCCCGCTCGTTCCAGATATGGCTGATGAGGTCGTCGCGGCGCTCGGCGCGCCGCTCGGCCATCAGGTCGCGCAGGTGGGCGTGCAGCTCGAGCAGCAGCTCGGCCTTCTGCTCGGGGGTGCCGGGGTGATACAGGTCGCGCGGGCCGAGGAAGAAGCCGAGCGCCGCACCGACCCACTCCGCGCGGGCCGGATCGAGACCGACGAGGCGGCTGATCACGATCAGCGGCAGGGGAAGCGCGAAGGCGGTCTTGAGGTCCACGGTTCCGTCCGCGACGAAGCCGTCGACGAGCAGCTGGGCCTGCTCGCGGATCCAGCCCTCGAAGCGTGCCAGGCGCCGGGGCATGAAGAACCCGTTGACGCCCGCCCGCAGCCGGTCGTGGTCGGGGTCGTCGATGCCGAGCAGGGTGCCGCGGGCGGGCACGATCCCGGCGAACCGCTCCTTCCACGGCGACGGCAGGTCGGGCACCGTGGCCGTGGAGGAGAAGGTCGCAGGCTCGTGCAGCGCCTGCACGATGTCGTCGTAGCGGGTCACCATCCGCGCGCCGTAGGCGTCGGAGAACGGCAGCCCGGGCGCCGCGCGCACCTCGGCGAGGTCGGCGAAGAGCCGCTCGGGATCGTGGAAGGCCGGGCATCCGGCGGGGAAGGTGGGCATGGACATGCGCGCGCTCCGATCGGTGGGGTCCCGCCGGGCGTACGCACAGGGCAGGACGGAGTGTTCCGTGTCTGCTCGCCCGGTGCCGCTGGGCACCGAGGGGGATTATTCGCTCCGGCCGGATCGCCGGACGCCCTCACCCCGCCTGTGGTTGGTGGTGTCGCGTGGTGTTTGCTGAATGGATCGCCGCCGGGCCGGGAGGCGCCGGCCCGGCAGCGGGTCGGTGTCAGCCGCGTTCGGCGGCGAGGGATCGGATGAGGGCGTGCTGGCGGCGCAGCTGGTCGGCGGCGCGGTAGGGCTCGTGGTGCCCTTCGTACTCGCTCGAGAACCAGCCGGTGTAGCCGGCATCCAGGGCGACGTCGAGGATCTCGCGCCACGGGATGTAGTGGTCGACCAGGTCGTCGTCGACCTCGTAGAACTTCGCCTGGAAGTAGACGGTGTGCTCCATCACCTCGGCGAGGTCCGCGACCGGCACGAACGGCACCTCCGGCGGCCGTGCCGTGCCGTCGCCCATACGGAACGATGCGCTGCCGCCGCGGCGCTGGTAGCGCTGCACGTCGAAGACGCCGGTGTCGATGAGCAGGCCGAACTGCGTGGTGCCGGTGCGCTCCTTGAACTCCAGGTATTCCTCGACGACCGGGGACTTGATCACGGTCGGCCAGTGGATCTCAGGGCAGATGACGATGCCGAGGTCGCCGGCCAGCTCCAGGTTGCGCTCGACGGCCTCCTGCCAGATCGGGTCGACCTGCAGGTCGCCGGTGATCACGCCGATCTTCGGGCGCACGAACGAGAAGCCGAGCCGGGATGCCAGGCGCAGGTCGAGTTCGAGCTGCGCGGCGCCCTCGGCGGCGGTGAGACCCCGTCCCGGGAACCGCCGGGTGTCGATCCACGACCCGTAGAGGGTCGGAGTCAGACCGAGGCGCTCGTTGCGGGCGAACCACGCGTCGATCCACGCGGCGGACGGGTTCGGGTAGTCAGCGATGTGCCCCTCCCCGAGGATCTCGAGGCCCGTCGCGCCGAGGTCGGCGACATCCTCGATGCACTCCTCCACCGTCATCGTCACGCCGATGTCCTCGGTGTAGCTGTACAGGGAGACGCCGAGGCCGAAGGGCAGGTGGTCGGTGCTCACTTGACGATCACCACCTTGCGGCTCGCGGTCCAGATGGAGGGCTGGAGCTCTTCGGGGATGTACGACATCCGCAGCCGCAGCTCGAGGGTCACGTCGTGGATGCCGGGGGCGAGCCCGCCGGCCTTCGGCACGGTGAGGAGGGCGGGGGCGTCCATCGGCCAGCGGGCGTCGACGGATTCCTGCAGTTCGGCGAACGAGTAATCTCCGGTCGGCAGCGTCCAGCGGATGCCGTCGCCGTCGAACTCCTCGCCGTCGACGGTCACGGCGGGCTTCTCGATCAGGCTGCCCCACAGTCCCCGGTAATACGGGCTGCGGACGCGCAGCTGGAAGCCCGTGCGGGCGGCGTCGGGACCGACGTTGCGGAACCCGGCCGCCTGGATGAGCGGCTCTTCGAGCATGTCTGTCTCCCTTCTGGTCAGACGGATGCCGCGGCGACGCGCGCGGTGAGGTCGGCGGCGGCCCGGCGCGCGCCGCGCACGGCGAGCGCGACGCTCGTGAGGGTGGGGTTCATGGTGTTGGCCGTCGGGATGAGCGCGTTGCCGCCGACGACGAGCCGGTCGGTGCCCCACACCCGCGAGTACGGGTCGGCCACCGCCGTGCCGTCGTCGGTCTCGCCCATCCGCATCGTGCCCATGTAGTGCAGGCTCGATCCGTTCGGCAGCAGCCGGGGTTCCGCGATGAAGGTGCCCAGGGCCGCCCCGGCGCGGCGCAGATGCGCGGTGGCATCCGCGATCTCGGCCTCCTCGGCATCCGTGAGGGCGTACTCGATCGTCATGTTGGGGAACCCGAGGTAGTCGGGCTCGTCGTCGTCGAAGCGCACCCCGTCTTCGACGCGGGGATGCTTGCGCACCCCGTACCCCATGTTCACGTAGCCCCACTTGTTGCCGGCGGCGGGGTGTGCCGGATCGAGCGGGAACGGCGGGTTCTCGGCGTACATCACCTGCAGCGAGAACGGGTGGTCGGGCTCGGAGAACGGGATGCGGTTGACCGCGGCCACAGGGTCGGCGGCGTTCTGCGCGCGGCGGGCGAGCTCCGCGGCGAGCTGCTCATCGCTGACCAGTCCTCCCATCCGGTCGCCGTCGAGCGCGACGGTGCTGATGACGACGTGGTGCTCGGTCAGGTAGCGGCCGAGGGCTGCGGGCCGGATGCCGGAGGCCCACAGCAGCTGCGGGGAGCGGAAGGCGTCGGCCGCCACCACGACGAGGTCGGCGGGCACGAACGCGGTCTCGTGAGTGCGGAGGTCCTCGACGGTGACGCCGCTGACCGCGCCCTGCTCGTGTTCGATGCGGCGCACGAGGGTGAGATCGCGCAGCTCGAACCGCGCCGACTCCGGTGTGCCCGGCTCGATGAGCGGGCCGAGCACCACGTCGGCGCCGGCCCAGACCATGGTGCCGTCCGGTTGCGGATCCCCGGCGACGGGCAGCGTGCCCACCCCGTACCCCTCGGGCAGTTCGCCGCCGAACTCGTCGTCCAGGAGGGTCCGGATGGCTCCCCCGATCGGAGAGTCGGCGAAGGCCGCATCCTGCACGTGCAGCAGGTGCCGGGCTGTGGCGAGCAGGTCGTCCCACTCGTCGTCCGGGATGAAGGGCACCTTCTCGCTGAACGCGGGGGCCGGCGTCGCGCACGTCCAGTGCGCACCCTGCCCGCCGACGTTGGTGGCTGCGGCCGCGGCCGGGAACGTCGGCGCGTGCGCGGAGCCGTCGCCGCCGAAGTCGAGCAGGAAGGTTCCCTGGCGAGCGGTGAACATGCCCTCCACGACCGCTCCTGCAGGGATGCCGAGCGACTCGCGGAACGCTCCGGACTGCGGCCCCTGAGACATCTCGCGGGCGCGGGCCTTCTCATCGGGGTCCGCGATGTTGCGCACGCTCGCGCCGGCACGCGCGGTGAGCTGCGGGCCGGCTTCGAACATGATCACCCGGGCATCGGGCAGCGTCTCGAGCAGCACGCGCGCGTAAGCCGACCCGATGGGGCCGCTGCCGACGACGGCGATGGTGGGGTTCGTGGGCATGGGTGTTCCTGTTCTCGCGTTCACGCGGCGACGGATTCGGTGGGGGCGGGCGAGGGCACGTGCGCGTCGGCGAGTCGCCCCGCCGGGAGCAGCACCGAGGCGACGACGCCCACGACGTAGACGGCCGCGAGGGCGCCGAAGATCGGGGCGAACACACCGCTGTAGATCGCGGCGATGTGCGCCTGCACGTCGGGGGCGGCGGCGTGCACGAGCGACGGGGTGAGGGCGGCAGCATCCATCCCGCGCGGCAGTGCGGCTGCCACGCCGACCCCGATGAGGCCCCCGATGACGGCGGTGGCGACGGTGGAGCCCACCTGGCGGACGAGGTTGACGGTCGCCGTGACCGAGCCGGTCTCGGATGCCGGCGCCGCGCTCTGCACCACCGCCACGATGAGGCTCATGAAGGCTCCGGTGCCGAGGCCGACGACGGCCATCACCGCCATGGGCACCCAGAGCGGGAGCCCGACCGGCAGGAACGCCATCGTGCCGAGGCCGACGGCGCCGAGCGTCGTGCCGACCAGCGTGAACACGCGGTAGTGCCCGGTGCGGCTGGCGAGCCACCCCGTGGTCAGGTTGCTCACGAGCATCCCGAACACGGTCGCGATCGGCACGAGTCCCGAGATCGTCGCGCTCGTGCGGTACGCCATCTGGAAGTAGGTGGGCAGGTAGGCGGTGATCGAGAAGAGGCCGACGCCGACGATCGCGGAGATCGCGGTGCCGACGGCCATGGTGCGGTGGGTGAACAGGGGCAGGTGCACGATCGGCTCCGCCGCGCGCATCTCGGCGAGCAGGAACGCGGCGAGCCCGATCGCCGCAACGGCGAAGGCGGCCACGCTCGCGGCGCCGTCCGCGCCGATCCAGGTGACCGCGAGCACCAGGGCGACGAGACCGACGGTGAGGGTGACCGCCCCGGCGATGTCGAAGCGTCCCCGGCCGGTGCGGGCGACGTGCGGGATCGCGAACAGGGCGAGTGCAAGCGCGAGGATGCCGACCGGCGCGTTCACCCAGAACACCCACGGCCATCCCCAGTAGTCGGTGATGAGGCCGCCGAGCACGGGACCGATGAGGATCGCCACGGGGAACGCGGCGCCGATGATCGCCAGGTACTTCGGCCGCTGCCGCGGCGTCGTCGCCACGGCGATGATCGTCTGCGACATCAGCTGCAGCCCGGCCGAGCTCATCCCCTGCACGACGCGCGCCGCGATCAGCCACGCGAAGTCGCGCGCGAACCCGCACGCCACCGACGACAGGATGAACACCGCGAGGGATGCCAGGAACACCGCCCGCGGACCGACCCGGTCGCCGAGCGTGCCGAGCACCGGCAGCAGCACCGTGCTGGCGAGGGTGTAGCCGACGACGATCCAGCTCATGTGCTCGAGCGCGCCGAGCTGACCGGCGACGGTCGCCAGCGCCGTGGTGACGACGGTGTTGTCGAGCGCCCCCAGGAAGGAGACGGTCAGGAGCGAGACCACGAGGAGTCGGAATCTCAGGGGGGAAAGAGGCATTCGATCTGCCCGATCGATCGGGCCGTCGACGCGACCGGATGTGCCCTCGACGCGTCGTCACGCGAGGAACGGGTCCAGGGACCCCGACGTCATGTCGATTCTACGCAATCTTTAGGCTGAAAGCAACATAAGTGCTACGGTGAGTCGGCCGGGGCAACGGTGCACCGGCGACGGGAGGTCGACCATGATCCATGGCATTCGAAGTCGAGCATCCGGCGGCATCACGCGCCGCCGCGCACTGGCGGCACCGGCCACCGGCGCGCTGTGCGGGATCGCGGTGCTCGCCATCGCACTCTCGGGCGGATCCGCGTCCGCGTCGGGGCTCGGTCGCCACCACGAAGGGACGACGTACGCGCAGACGTCGGTCATCCGCATCCCGACCCCGGCCGGAACGCCGCTGTTCGCCGACATCGAGTACGGCGACCAGCGCACGCATCACGTGTACCTGAGCGATCTGGCGAATTCGTCCCTCGACATCATCGACGGGCGCAGTCTGAAGCTCCTCGCGCAGGTTCCGGGATTCTCCGGAGGTCCCGGCGGAGTCGCTGCCGACGACCTCGGACAGATCTGGGCCGGTGACGGGTCGGGTGCGGTCAAGGTGGTCTCGGCCACGGCCCCGTACCGGATCGTCGATTCAGTGCCGGTCGGGGCGCCGACCGCCGACGAGATCGGGTACGACCCGGTCGATCGGATCATCGCGGTGACGAGTCCGGATGCCACCTCCGCCACGGGTGCGGCCACGCCGTGGGTCACGCTCATCGACGCCCGTCCCGGCGCCGACGGCAAGCACCACGTGCTCGGGCACGTGGTCATCCCGGGCGCGGGGGCGGATTCGATCGAGCAGCCGCAGTGGGATCCCGCGACGCGGACGTTCGTGGAGTCGATCCGTACGACGAACGACCTGCCGGACGGTGCCGTGGCTCGCATCGACCCCCGCCGCGTGCGGCTCGAGGCCCTGCTGCCGATCGATGAGACCTGCCACCCCGGCGGGCTCGCGGTCGGTCCGCACGGCCGGCTGCTGCTCGGCTGCAACGACGGCGCCCCGCTGCTCGTCGACTCGGCCACCGGCCGCATCCTCGCGAACTACGCGGGCCACGATGCGGGCGGCGCCGACGAGGTCTGGTACAACCGCGCCGACGGCCGGTTCTACGCGGCCGAGGCCGGAGCGGCCGGTCCGCCGCCGCTCCCCCAGCTCTCCCCGCCGGCGGTCATGGTGATCGATGCGAAGAGCGGCCGGTTCGTGACCGACATCGAACTGGGGGACGCAGCTCTCGGCTTCCACCAGGTCACGGCGATCGGCGACCCGGCGCGGGTGTTCGTGCCGGAGAGCGACGGCGTGCACGTCTTCACCCCGGTCGAACGACGCTGAGC
>DATMTQ010000155.1:0-20307 GCA_035564095.1 Microbacterium sp.
GCACCGGTCCCTGAGCCTGTCGAAGGGCGGGCGAAGTGCCGCGCGAAGCTGTGCGGATCGATCGTCGCCGAGGTGATGATCACCTTGAGCTCCGGGCGTTCGGGCAGGATGCGCCGCAGGTAGCCGATCAGGAAGTCGACGTTCAGAGACCGCTCGTGCGCCTCGTCGATGATGATCGTGTCGTAGCGGCGCAGCAGGCGGTCGCGATGGATCTCGTTGAGCAGGATGCCGTCGGTCATGAGCGCGACGCGCGTGTCGGCCGACACTTTGTCGGTGAAGCGCACCTTGTAGCCGACCGCGTCGCCGAGCGGCACCTGCAGCTCTTCGGCGATGCGCTCCGCCACGCTGCGCGCCGCGATGCGGCGCGGCTGCGTGTGCGCGATCGACGTGCGGCCGAGTTCGAGGCAGATCTTCGGCAGCTGCGTGGTCTTGCCCGATCCGGTCGCTCCCGCGACCACCACCACCTGGTGGTCGCGGATCGCGGCGGCGATCTCGTCGCGCGCGGCCGAGACCGGCAGCTCCGGCGGGTAGGAGATCACGGGCTCGGACATAGCCTTCGATCCTATCGATCCGAGCGCCCTGACCTCCCCGGACGCCGGTGCCGCGGCGAGCCGTGCGGCGCCGGTCACGGCGCGAGCGGGTCGCCCCGGGCCTCCTGCTCGCGCTCGAGCTCGATCACCTTCGGGTCGTGCTCGTCTGCGCCGAAGTCGCTCGGCCGGGTGACGTCGGCCCCGCCGGGGACCTTCACCGCTCGCAGGATGAGCGTGAGCACGACCGCGATGACGATGTTGACGACGAACGCCGAGACGCCGATGTAGACCGGGATGTCGGTGAACGGGAAGTTCGCGATCGATCCGCCGAAGTTCTTGTGGGTGTTCGGGTTGACCACGTTGTAGGCGGCGATGGTGCCGTAGGTGATGCCCGCCGCCCATCCGATCAGCAGCGCCCACCGGTCGAACCACCGGGTGTACAGTCCGCCGACGATCGCGGGGAACGTCTGCAGGATCCAGATGCCGCCCAGCAGCTGCAGGTTGATGGCCGAGGTCTGGTCCATGCCGAGCACGAAGATGAGCGCCCCCACCTTGACGATGAGGGACACCAGCTTGGAGACCCGCGCCTGCTGCTCGGGGGTGGCGTCCTTCTTGAAGAAGTCGCGGTACACGTTGCGGGTGAAGAGGTTGGAGGCGGCGATCGACATGATGGCGGCGGGCACGAGCGCGCCGATCGCGATGGCGGCCAGCGCGATGCCGGCGAACCACTTCGGGAACGCGTCGCTGAACAGCTGCGGGACCACCAGCTGCGCGTTCACCGACCCGTTGACGTCGACGGCCTGCGTGCCGGCCTTGATGGCCACATAGCCGAGCAGCGCCAGACCGCCGAGCATCAGGGAGTACAGCGGCAGGATCATGGCGTTGCGGCGGATGGTGTTGCGGCTCTTGGTGGCGAGCACCCCGGTGATCGAGTGCGGATACATGAACAGCGCCATCGCCGAACCCAGCGCCAGGGTCCAGTAGGCGTTGAAGTTGACGACGCCCGGGATCACCGCGCCGAAGGGCTTGCCGGTGTTGGGGTTGGTGGCGCCGAGCTTGGCGTCCGCGGCATGGAAGATCGCCTCCCACCCGCCGAACTTGGCCGGCAGGTAGATGATCGCGACGATGATGGCGGCGTAGATCAGGATGTCCTTGACGACGGCGATGAGCGCCGGCGCACGCAGCCCCGCCGTGTAGGTGTACGCGGCGAGCACGACGAACGCGATGATCAGCGGTAGATCCGCCATGAACGCGTTGGTGTCCGAGCCGAGGCCCAGCACGGTCAGCACCGACTTGATGCCGACCAGTTGCAGGGCGATGTACGGCATGGTCGCGACGATCCCGGTGACGGCCACAGCCAGCGACAGCGACCGGCTGCCGTAGCGGCCGCCGATGAAGTCGGCCGGCGTGACGTAGCCGTGCCGGTGCGACACCGACCACAGGCGCGACATCAGCACGAATACGATCGGGTACAGCACGATCGTGTAGGGCACGGCGAAGAAGCCGCTCACCGCGCCGGACGCCCACATCGCTGCGGGGACGGCGACGAACGTGTACGCGGTGTACAGGTCGCCGCCGAGCAGGAACCAGGTGACCCAGGTACCGAACCCGCGTCCGCCGAGGCCCCACTCGTCGAGCGTCTTCATGCCTCGGTCGGCGGGGGCGGTGCGCCAGCGGGAGGCGAGGAACCCGATCACGGCCACCACGACGAACAGCACGATCACGATGATCAGCGGCACCCAGTCCACCGGCCGGTTGGGCGGGGCGGGGGTCGCGGCGGTGAGGGCGAGCATCAGCGGTCCTTCCTCTCGCGCACGGCGGCTCGGCGGCGGCGGTCCTCGCGGCTCATGATCACGTACGCGATGGCCAGGAGCCCCGACGCGATGAACACCCACAGCAGCTGGTACCAGTAGAAGAACGGCAGGCCCCACAGCACCGGGTCGTGGCGCGCGTACATGGGCACCAGCAGCGGCATCACGATCGCCAGGGCGATGAGGATGCCGGAGACGATGTACGGGCCCGGCCGGGCCGGGCCGCGGGTGGGTGAATCGAGGGACATCATCGTGCTCCTTCCGGAAGCCGGCCATGCGGTGTCGCCGTCGAAAGGGCTCCCGAGGTGCACTTTTCTCCCGCGAGCGCGTCGCGTCAAGGCCCTGTCGATGCGGCGCGGATCCGCTCGTAGGCTGGAGGCATGACGGTTCCCGACATCACGCTCAACGACGGATTCACGATTCCCCAGCTCGGCTACGGCGTCTTCCGGGTGCCCCCGGCGGACACCGAGCGCGCGGTGAGCGATGCTCTCGAGCTCGGCTACCGGCACATCGACACGGCCGCGATCTACGGCAACGAGGCGGGCGTCGGCGCCGCGATCGCGGCATCCGGCATCCCGCGCGAGGACCTCTTCGTCACCACCAAGCTGTGGAACGACCGGCACGACGGCGACGAGCCGGACGCCGCCGTCGCGGAGAGTCTCGACCGGCTGGGCCTGGACCGCGTCGACCTGTACCTGGTGCACTGGCCGACGCCCGCGAAGGACGACTACGTGCACGCCTGGGAGAAGCTCATCGGCATCCGCGAGCGGGGCCTCGCCCGCTCGATCGGTGTCTCGAACTTCCTCGCGCCGCACCTGCAGCGCGTCATCGACGAGACCGGCGTCGTCCCTGCGGTGGACCAGATCGAGCTGCACCCCGCCTATCAGCAGCGAGAGGTCACAGGCTTCGCCGCGCGGCACGACGTGAAGATCGAAGCCTGGGGGCCGCTCGGCCAGGGCAAGTACGACCTGTCCGCCGAGGCGCCGATCGCCGCCGCGGCCGCCGCGCACGGCAAGACGCTGCAGCAGGTCGTGATCCGCTGGCATCTGCAGCGCGGTCGCATCCTGTTCCCGAAGTCGGTGCACCGTGAGCGTCTGGCGGAGAATCTCGACGTCTTCGGCTTCGACCTGACCGCCGCCGAACTCGACGCGATCGACGCGCTGGACCGTCCCGACGGCCGCGTGTCGGCGCATCCGGACGAAGTCAACTGACGAAACCGCTGCGCAATCTGCATAGCGGGAGCGGAGTATCGCTCGTCAATCTGTGCGATGTGTTCACCGGATCATGAGCCGATTGCTTGACGGTGCCGCGATCCCTATCGTGGCACCCTGACGGCAAGGCTGCCGTCCCCGCACGCAAGGACGCTCACACACGATGACCCTTCCCTCCCGTCCCGGACTCGACTCCATCCCCGCCTACCGGCAGGGTCGCGCCGCCCCCGCCGGCGCGTCGAAACTCTCCTCCAACGAGTCGCCGCATCCGCCGCTGCCGTCCGTCGTGGACGCCGTGCAGCAGCGCCTGTCCGCCCTCAACCGCTATCCGCGCATGAACGCGCCCGAGATCATCGGACGGCTGGCCGAGCGCTACGACGTGGATGCCGCCCAGGTGACGGTCGGTGCCGGATCGGTCGAACTCGCCGCCCAGCTCATCCACGCCGTGGCCGGCGAAGGCGACGAGGTCATCTTCGCCTGGCGGTCGTTCGAGGCGTACCCGTCGCTCGTGCGCATCGCCGGTGCCGTGCCGGTCGAGGTGCCGTTGGACGGCGACCACCGGCACGACCTCGACGCGATGCTGGCCGCGGTCACGCCGCGCACGCGCCTCGTCTTCGTGTGCAACCCGAACAACCCCACCGGCACCGTCGTCGGCGCCGCCGAACTCGAGCGCTTCGTCGCCGCCGTGCCGCGCGACGTGCTCGTCGTCATCGACGAGGCGTACGTGCACTTCGACCGCACCGACTACTTCGCCGGTGCGCACCGCGGCGCGGGCATCGAGCTGTTCCGCCGGTTCCCGCACGTCGCCGTGCTGCACACGTTCTCGAAGGCGTACGGGCTCGCCGGCCTGCGCATCGGCTACGCGATCGCGCCCGTCGACATCGCGGACCGTCAGCGCAAGGTCGCGGTGCCGTTCGGGGTCACCGATCTCGCCCAGGCGGCGGCCCTCGCGTCCCTCGACGCGGAGGCCGAGCTCGCCGTGCGCATCGACGAGGTGGTGGCGCAACGCGAGCGGCTCCTGACCGTGCTGCAGGATGCCGGCTGGCCGGCCGTGCCGAGCGAGGCGAACTTCGTCTGGGTGCCCGCCGGCGATCGTGCCGTCGAACTGGACGACCTGCTGCAGGCCGGCGGCGTGGTCGCGCGCACCTTCCCGGGCGATGGCGTGCGCATCTCCGCCGGATCCGAACTCGACATCGACCGGGTCGCCCACGCGGTGGCGCCGGTGCTGACCGCTGCCCGCGAGGAGGCGCACGCATGACCGGAGTACCCGTGACCACCACGACCACCCGGGGATTGCATCCCGGCCTCACCCGCCGGCAGATCTCGATGATGGGCCTCGGCGGCGCGATCGGCGCCGGCCTGTTCGTCGGCTCCGGCCAGGCGATCGGCATCGCCGGGCCCGCGGTGCTGATCTCATACCTCATCGCGGGCACCGTCGTCGTGCTCATCATGACGATGCTCGCCGAGATGGTCGCCGCCAACCCGAGTTCCGGCGCGTTCAGCTCCTACGCCCAGAAGGCGATGGGGCGCAGCGTCGGCAGCGCGGTCGGCTGGCTCTACTGGATCCAGCTCGTCGTGGTGATCGCCGCCGAGGCGACCGGGGCCGCCGGGATCGTCGCCGGCTGGGTGCCGGGCGTGCCGGACTGGGCGTGGGTGCTCGTGTTCGTGGCCGCGCTGACCGTCGTCAACCTCTTCGGCGTGCGCAACTACGGCCGCTTCGAGTACTGGTTCGCCGCCGTCAAGGTGATCGCGATCATCGCGTTCCTCGTCGTCGGCGTGTGCGCGATCGCGGGCCTGATCCCCGGGCACCGCGCCGTCGGGCTGTCGAACCTCGGCGCGCACGGCGGGTTCTTCCCGGCCGGCCTCGGGGGCATGGCGGGCGCGCTGCTGATCGTGGTGTTCGCGTTCGGGGGCACCGAGGTGGTCGCGATCGCCGCCGCCGAGTCCGACGACCCGTCGCACAACATCCGCCGGATCGTGCGTCAGGTGATGGTTCGCATCCTGGTGTTCTACGTCGGCTCGATCTTCGTGATCGTCACGGTGCTGCCCTGGAACGATCCCACGGTCAAGGCCGGCCCGTTCTCGGCCGTGCTCGCGACCCTGGGACTTCCGGGCGTGGACCTCGTGATGTCGCTCATCGTCGTGGTCGCGCTGCTGTCGGCGATGAACGCGAACATCTACGGCGCATCCCGCATGGCATTCTCGCTCGGCGAGCGGGGCCTCGCGCCGCTCGCGGCGACGCGCGTCAGCGCGGGCGGCGTCCCGCGGGTCGCCGTGCTCGCCTCGGTCGCGTTCGGCTTCGTCACGGTGGCCCTCAACTGGCTGTTCCCCGACGCGGTGCTGCCCGCGCTGCTGAACGTCGTCGGCTCGACGCTGCTCGTGATCTGGACCGCGACCGCGGTGTCGCAGATCATCCTGCGCCGCCGGGCGGATGCCGCGGGCGAGGAGCTGCCGATGCGCATGTGGGGCTTCCCATGGCTGTCGGTCGTGACGCTGGTGCTGCTGGCGGGTGTCATCGTGCTCGCGATGCTCGACGAGGGCGCCCGCATCCAGCTGCTGCTCACGATGGGCCTCACCGTGGTGCTCGTGATCATCGCCCGTCTCACGCGGGGATCCGCGCGTCCCGGCGTGCTCAGAGCGGACCCCGTGGTCGCGGAGAGCGCGGAGCGGCGCTGATGCAGCTCGACAGGCTGGATGCCGCGCTCATCCGCCTGCTCACCGACGAGCCGCAGCTGCCGGTGCTGGAGTGCGCCCGGAGACTCGGGGTGGCGCGCGGGACGGTGACGAGCCGTCTCGCGCGCCTCCACGCCGGCGGGGTCATCGAGGGCATCATCCCGCGCCTCGAACCGCGCGCCTTCGGCTACGGGCTCACGGCGTTCTGCCTCGTCGAGATCGACCAGAAGGTCGGACACGACGACGTGGCGACGGCGCTCGCCGAGGCGATCCCGGAGATCGTCGACATGTACACGGTCACCGGAGCCAGCGACATGCAGTTGCGGGTCGTCGCGCCCGACGCGGGCCTCATGCAGGACGTCCTCGACCGCATCGCCGTGGTGCCCGGGGTCGCCCGCACGGCGTCGTCGATCGCGATGCGCACCCATCTGTCCGGCCGCATGCTCCCGCTCGTGGAGCATGCGGCCGGACAGGCGCGGTGACGGTCAGATCCAGGTGACGATCCAGTTGTGCAGGCGCCAGAAGGTGTACGGCACCTCCATGCCGGTCCACACCGGATACCAGAACGCCGAGACGACCGTCGCCGCGACGACGCAGACGATCACCACGCGCTGACCGGCGAGCCGCCGCCGGTTCGTGGCATCCGGTCTGCCGGCGATCTCCCGCAGGGCGAAGGCGATCGCGAGCAGCAGGAACGGCAGGATCGCGATCGTGTAGAACTGGAAGATCGTGCGCTGCGGGTACTCCAGCCACGGCAGGTACGTCGCACCGATGCCCGTCAGCACGTACGCGTACTTCCATTCGCGGCGCAGGATGAACGCGATCAGCAGGAAGACGGCGGCGGCGACCCCGCCCCACCAGATGAGCGGGTTCGGGATGCTGGAGATCGCCTGCACGCACCCGACGGAGTCGCCGCACCCCTTGCGCTGCGACCAGTACATCGACGTGGGGCGGATGAGCAGCGCCCACTGCCACGCCGGGCTCGCGTAGCTGTGCGGCGTCGTGAGCGACACGTTGAACCGGTACATCTCCTGGTGGTACTTCCACAGGCTCTGCAGCGGCAGCGGCACCCACGCGAACAGGCCGGTGGCGGGATGCGCGTCGGCGGCGTGCCGGTCCCAGCCCCGGTCGGTGACGAGCCAGCCGGTCCACGACGCGAGGTACACGACGAATGCGACCGGCACCGAGACGACGAAGGATGCCAGCGCCTGCCGCAGCCCGTCGGTGGCCCAGTTCTGCACGCCCAGGCGACGCCGGGCGAGCAGGTCGGTGACGATGACGTAGACGCCCACCCCGGCGATGACGTACAGCCCCGACCACTTCACCGCGGTCGCCGCCCCCGCCGCGACGGCGGCGGCGACGAGCCACCAGCGGCCCCACATCACCGGTCCCCAGCGCACGGTGCCGTCGTCGGCGGCGCGGGCGGCCACCGCGGTGGCGAGGCGTCCCAGCTGTCGTTCCCGGTCCCGCAGCACGAACCAGAACGTCAGCAGGACGAAGAAGGTGAGGATGCCGTCGAGCAGGCCGGTGCGGCTGAGCACGATGCCGAGGCCGTCGATGGCCAGCAGGAACGCGGGGAGCACGGCGAACACGATCGAGCCGGTGAGGCGCCGCGCGACGATGTACAGCAGCAGCACGGTGGCCGTGCCCGCCACCGCGACCATGAACCGCCAGCCGAACGAGGAGTCCGGCCCGAACAGCCACATGCCGAACCCGATGATCCATTTGCCGAGCGGCGGATGCACCACGTAGCTGCCCACGGCCGTGTAGAGGTCGGTGTGGCCGCGCGCGAAGGCGTCGTCGACGTTCGGGGGCCACGTGCCCGGATACCCGAGATTCCACTGGCTCCAGGCATCCTTCACGTAGTACGTCTCGTCGAAGACGAGGGCGTGCGGGTGCCCGAGGTCCACGAACCGCAGCAGGCCGGCGAGCGCCGTGAGGAGCGTCGGCGCCAGCCACCGCCACAGCCGCAACTGGCGCGCGTTTCCGCGCAGGCGCACGGCCCACCGGTCGTACAGCGAGGGCTCGGTGTCGGGGATGAGCAGGTCGGCCGTCGCCATGGGCCCCAGCCTATGCTGGGCTCGTGATCATCCTCGCGGCGACGCCCATCGGCAATCTCGGCGACGCGTCCCTGCGGCTGCGCGAGGCCCTGGACACCGCCGCCGTCATCGCCGCGGAGGACACCCGGACCACCCAGCGGCTGCTGGCCGCGCTCGGGATCGCGAATCGCCCGCGTCTGATCGCGCTGCACGACCACAACGAGAAGGAGCGTGCCGCCGAGATCGTCGAGCTCGGCGCGGCCGGCGATGTGCTGGTGCTCAGCGATGCGGGGATGCCGACCGTGAGCGACCCCGGTTACGGCGTCGTGACGGCGGCCGCCGCGGCCGGCGTGGACGTCACCGCGATCCCCGGTCCGAGCGCCGTCGTCACGGCGCTGGCCGTGGCGGGGCTGCCCACCGACCGGTTCACGTTCGAGGGGTTCGTGGCGCGCAAGCCGGGGGAGCGCCGCAGCGCGCTGCGGGACCTCGCCTCCGAACCGCGCACCATGGTGTTCTTCGAGTCGCCGTCCCGGCTGGCGCAGACGCTCGCCGACATGGCGGGCGCGTTCGGCGCGGACCGGTCCGCCGCCGTGTGCCGCGAACTCACCAAGCTGCACGAGGAGGTGCGCCGCGGCGGCCTCGGAGAGCTCGCCGCCTGGGCGGACGGCGGCGTGCGCGGCGAGATCGTCGTGGTCGTCGGCGGTGCCGCCCCGCGGACGGTGGAGTTCACCGATGCGGTCACGCAGGTGCTCGAGCTGGTGCGCACCGGCGCGCGGCTGAAGGATGCCGCCGCCGAGGTGTCCGCGCACACCCGCCACTCGTCGCGGGAGCTGTACCAGGCGGCTCTCGCGGTGCGCAACTGACATGCGGAAAAGCGGTGCATCCGTACGAATTAGACTCGTCGGGTGACTTCAGGCCACTCCTTCTACATCACGACACCGATCTACTACCCCAGTGACGTGCCGCACATCGGCCACGGCTACACGACCGTGGCGGTGGACACGCTCGCGCGTTGGCACCGGCAGGCCGGGGACGACACCTGGATGCTCACCGGCACCGACGAGCACGGGCAGAAGATGCTGCGCGCCGCCGCCGCCAACGGCGCCACCCCGCAGGAATGGGTCGACAAGCTCGTCACCGAGTCGTGGTTCCCGCTGCTGCAGACGCTGAACGTCGCCAACGACGACTTCATCCGCACCACCCAGCCGCGCCATGAGGAGCGCGTGCAGGCGTTCGTGCAGGCCATCCACGATCGCGGCTACATCTACGCGGGCGAGTTCGAGGCGCTGTACTGCGTCGGATGCGAGGAGTTCAAGACCGAGTCCGAGATCGCCGACGGCACCGGCGAGTTCGAGGGCCTCAAGGTCTGCGCGATCCACTCCAAGCCCCTGGAGCTGCTGCAGGAGAAGAACTACTTCTTCAAGCTCAGCGAGTTCCAGGAGGCCCTCCTCGCCCTGTACAAGGACACCGACTTCGTGCGCCCGGACTCGGCGCGCAACGAGGTGGTCTCGTTCGTCAAGAACGGCCTGAAGGACCTCTCCATCTCGCGCTCCACGTTCGACTGGGGCATCAAGGTGCCGTGGGACGACAGTCATGTCATCTACGTGTGGGTCGACGCGCTGCTCAACTACGCCACCGCGATCGGCTACGGCGCGGACGAGGAGGAGTTCGGCCGGCGATGGCCCGGCTACCACGTGGTGGGCAAGGACATCCTGCGCTTCCACGCGGTCATCTGGCCGGCCATGCTGATGGCGGCCGGCCTCGAGGTGCCGCGTGGCGTCTTCGCGCACGGCTGGCTGCTCGTCGGCGGCGAGAAGATGTCGAAGTCGAAGCTCACCGGCATCGCGCCCACCGAGATCACCGACGTGTTCGGATCGGACGCCTACCGCTTCTACTTCCTCTCCGCGATCCCCTTCGGGCACGACGGCTCGTTCTCGTGGGAGGACCTGTCCGCGCGCTACCAGGCGGAGCTGGCCAACGGATTCGGGAACCTGGCGTCCCGTACGATCGCGATGATCGAGCGGTACTTCGAGGGCATCGTGCCGCCCGCCGGCGCAGCCGCCGAGGGCGACCTCGAGATCCAGCGGATCACCGCGGATGCCGCGAAGGCGGCCGATGCCGCCGTCGCCCGCTTCCGCATCGACGAGGGCATCACGGCGATCTGGACGATCGTGGATGCGCTGAACGGCTACATCACCGACAACGAGCCGTGGGCGCTGGCGAAGGACGAGGCCGAGCGCGAGCGCCTCGGCACCGTGCTGTACACCGCGGCTGAGGGGCTGCGCGCGCTCGCCGTGCTGCTCTCGCCGGTCATGCCGATCGCGACCGAGAAGCTGTGGATCGCGCTCGGCGCGGCCGAGACACTGGGCCGCCTCGCCGAGCAGCCGCTGCGCGACGCGGGCACGTGGGCGCAGCTGCGGCCCGGCACGAGCGTCAACGGCCTGGCGCCGCTGTTCCCGCGCGTCGAGCAGGCCTGATGCCCGAAGATCCGGGCCCGGAGCTCGTCGAAGGGTACGTGCGCCACCGCGAGAAGGGCTCGCGCGACGTCACCTATCCCGCGTCGCCCGAGCCCCTCCCGGTGCCCATGTACGACAACCACTGTCACCTGGAGATCCAGGACGGCCCTTCGAGCGGCTCCGGGGCGCGGGGAATGAGCCTGGACGCCCAGCTGGAGCGCGCCGCCGAGGTCGGGATCGTCGGCGTCGTGCAGGCGGGCGGCGACATCGATTCGTCGCGGTGGTCGGCGCAGGCCGCGGCATCCCACCCGCGCGTTCTCGCCGCGGTCGCGATCCACCCGAACGAGGCGCCGGCGTACGCCGCGGCCGGACGGCTGGACGAGGCGATCGGGGTCATCGACGAACTCGCGGCGCAGCCGCGGGTGCGCGCGATCGGAGAGACCGGGCTCGACTTCTTCCGCACGGGTGCGGAGGGCCTGCCCGCGCAGCACGCGAGCTTCGAGGCGCACATCGCCCTCGCGAACAAGCACGGGATCGCGATGCAGATCCACGATCGCGATGCGCACGACGCCGTGCTCGAGACCCTGGATCGCGTCGGCGCTCCGGAGCGCACGGTGTTCCACTGCTTCTCGGGCGACGAGGCGATGGCCCGCATCGCGGCCGACCGCGGCTATTGGCTGTCGTTCGCCGGGAACATCACGTTCAAGAACGCGCAGAACCTGCGCGACGCCCTGGCGGTGACGCCGCGCGAGCGCATCCTCGTCGAGACGGATGCCCCGTTCCTCACTCCCGCACCGCTCCGCGGCCGCCCGAATGCGCCCTACCTGGTGCCCGTGACGCTGCGGTTCATGGCAGCGGAGCTGGGCATGGACCTCGCCGACCTGTGCGCCCAGGTCGCCGCGAACACCCTCGAGGTCTACGGCTCGTTCGAGAGCTGACCCGCGCCCGGTCCCTGACCCGCGCCCGGTCCCTGAGCTTGTCGAAGGGCGGGCGCCGCCGCGATGTGCGAGATCGACCGCCACACGGCCACGAGGGTGAGCGCTGAGCCGGCGAACGCGAACCACCACGGCGCGGTGAGTCCCCACACCTGCGCGATCACGCCGCCGAGCAGCTGACCGACCACCATGCCGCCGAACACGCCCACCATGTTGACCGCCGCCATGCGTCCCTGCAAATGCATCGGCACGAGCCGCTGCCGCACCGTCGTGGAGATCGTCCCCCAGACGAAGGCGTACGTTCCGAACACGAACATGATGACGAACGCGACGACGCCCGACGTCGTCAGCGCGAACGCGAGGTGCATGAGCACCTCGAGCGTGAGGCACACGCGCATCAGGGTCGCGAACGACACATGCATCTCGAGCCGGCCGAACAGGGTGACGGCGAGCAGGCCGCCGAGCGCGGATGCGGTCGTCAGCGTGCCGTAGCCCACCTCGCCCATGTGCAGGTGCTCGGTCGCATAGAGCACCAGCACGCTCCACGGCGCCGACCACGTCACGTTGAACGCGAGGATGACGATCACCAGCGTGCGCACCGGCGGATTGCGGCGCAGCCAGTGCAGCCCTTCGCGGATGGGATGCGCGTCGTGCCCCGCCGGGGCATCCGTCGTCGGCACCGCGGTCGACGCGATGCGGGAGACCAGCTCGACCGCCAGCAGCACGCACAGCACCTGCACGAAGAACGGCCAGAACGATCCGATCGCGAACAGGAACGCGCCCAGCGGCGGACCCGCCATCTGGTTGGCGACCAGGAACCCCGCCTGCATGCGCGCGTTGCCGACCCCGAGGTCGGAGCTCTGCACCAGCATCGGCAGCAGCGTGTTGCCCGCCGAGTTCGCGAACACCTCGGCGGTGCCGTAGAGGAAGGCGGCGGTCAGCACGATCCAGATGCTCGCGTGCCCGGTCACGAGGAACACGCACAGCGCCGCGATGACGGCGCCGCGCAGCCCGTTCGCGAGCATCACCATGCGGCGCCGGTCGTGCCGGTCCGCGACGGCGCCGGCATGCAGGCCGAACAGCAGCCACGGCAGGTACTGCAGCATCGCGCCCGCCGCGACCAGCACGGGGGAGTGCGTCATCGACGCGATCAGCAGCGGCGCCGCGGACAGGGCGATGCCGTCGCCGACATTGCTCGTCCAGAACGCGCCGATCAGCCATCGGAAGTCGCGCCCGAGGCGCGGCGGTGCGATGAGATCGACGAGGACGGGCATCCCTCCATCGTACGAATGGGCTCCGACATCCGACGCCCGGCTCCCGCCGCGGCACCCGCCCACGGCATGGACGCGGGCCGGCGGCGGGCAGAATGGGGGGATGATCGAACTGCTGGGCGCCGCCGAGATCCGTTCCCTCGCCGCCGAGCTGGACGTCACCCCCACCAAGAAGCTGGGCCAGAACTTCGTCGTCGACGCGAACACCGTGCGCAAGATCGTGCACGTGGCCCGAGTCGAGGCGTCCGAGCGGGTCGTCGAGGTGGGACCGGGTCTCGGCTCGCTCACGCTCGCGATCCTCGAGACCGGCGCATCGGTCACCGCCGTGGAGATCGACCATCGCCTCGCCGCCCGGCTGCCCGAGACGGCGCGCGCGCACGGGGTCCCCGCGGAGGCACTGACCGTCGTGGACGCCGACGCCCTGCGGGTCACCGACCTTCCGGGCGATCCGACCGTGCTGGTCGCGAACCTGCCCTACAACGTGTCGGTGCCCGTGCTGCTGCACTTCCTCGAGACCTTCCCCGGTCTGCAGCGCGGCGTCGTGATGGTGCAGGCCGAGGTCGGCGAGCGGCTCGCCGCCCCGCCCGGCTCGAAGGTGTACGGCGCGCCGAGCGTCAAGGCGGCCTGGTACGGCCCGTGGCGGCTCGCCGGGACGGTCTCCCGCCACGTCTTCTGGCCGGTGCCGAACGTGGACAGCGTGCTCGTCGCGTTCGAGCGGGATGCCGTGCCCCGCGGCACGGAGGAGGAACGCCGGCGCACCTTCGCCGTGGTGGATGCCGCATTCGGCCAGCGGCGCAAGATGCTCCGCCAGGCGCTCGCACCGCTGCTGGGCGGGTCGGCCGCCGAGGCGTCGGCGGTGCTCGAACGGGCCGGTGTGGCTCCGACGGAGCGCGGTGAGCAGCTGACGATCGACGACTTCGTGGGCATCGCGCGCACCGCGCCCTGACGCGCGTGTATCAGGGCGGCGTGCCGGCCCCTCTTCCCGGCAGGTACCCGCCCCCAGGAGGACGCCATGTCGCGAAATCTCGTGCTCTGCCTCGACGGAACCGCGGGCGAGGTCCGCTCACGCAAGACGGACTCGAATCCGGTGCAGACCTACGACCTGCTCGACCTCACCGACCCGAGCCGGCAGATCGCTTTCTACACCGCGGGCGTCGGCACCGAGGCGGCGCCCGGCGCGTGGGGTCCGCTGGCGCGCTGGATCACGCGGATGGGGGGCCTCCTCTGGGGGAAGGGGCTGCGGGCGAACCTCGGCGACGCATACCTCTGGCTCGTGAAGAACTGGGAGCCCGGCGACCGCGTCTTCGTCTTCGGCTTCAGTCGCGGCGCGTTCACGGCGCGGGCCCTCGTCGGGATGCTGCGCACGATCGGCCTGCTGCGGCGCGGCACCGAGAACATGCTGCAGTTCGCCGTCGCCCTGTACGCCCGCCGCGGCGGCTCGGAGAACGTGGACTGGCACACCATCGACCGGTTCGTCGACGTGTTCTGCCGGCATCCGGACGGCCGCCGCACCATCCCGGTGACGTATCTCGGGGTGTGGGACACCGTCAAGGCGCTGGGGCTCGCACGATTCGCGCCGGATTGGCCGTTCACCCGCAAGCTGCCGAACGCCCAGCGCATCCGGCACGCCGTCTCGATCGACGAGCGGCGGCGCCCGTTCCGCGAGAACCTCGTCGATCCCGCCCATCCGAACTGCGAGGAGGTGTGGTTCGCGGGCGTGCACGTCGACGTCGGCGGCACGTTCGGCGACGACTGCCGCCTGTCCACGATCACGCTGCGCTGGGTGCTGGAGGGGGCCCGTCAGGAGGGGCTGCTGCTCAAGCAGGTCGGCCCGCCCGACACGGTCGCCACGCTCTTCGCCGGCATCGCCGCCTCCGACGCACTCGGCGACGCGCACCGCAACAAGGCGATCTGGGACCTCCTGCTCCCGCGCCGCCGGCCGATCCCGGCCGGCGCGCACGTGCACACCGCGGTGCGCGAGCGCATGGCGGCGGTGCCCGCCTACCGTCCGCGCATCCCGGACGACGTCGTGTGGGCCGACGCGGACTGGACCGCGGCGGCACCGGCGCCCCCCGCGGCGCCATGACGGACGGCAGCCCTGCACGCTAGCCTCGTCAGCATGACTGAATCGTCGCGGCTGTCCCCGAACGTTCCCGACCTGCACCGTCCGTATGCGGCCGCGGCCGACCGCTACGGGCGCCTCGGCTACCGCCAGGTGGGCGTCTCCGGTCTGCATCTGCCGCCGATCTCGCTGGGCCTGTGGTGGAACTTCGGCGACAACATGCCTCTCGACGGTCAGCGGGCGCTCTTGCGGCACGCGTTCGACAACGGCATCACGCATTTCGATCTGGCCAACAACTACGGCCCGCCGTACGGCTCCGCCGAGAAGAACTTCGGCCGCATCTACGGCGAGGACTTCCGCCCCTACCGCGACGAGCTCATCGTCTCGTCCAAGGCCGGGTGGGACATGTGGCCGGGACCGTACGGTGAATACGGGTCGCGCAAGTACATCATCGCGAGCGCGAACCAGTCGCTGGCGCGCATGGGCCTCGACTACGTCGACATCTTCTACTCGCACCGCTTCGACGACGTCACGCCGCTCGAGGAGACCATCGGGGCGCTGGACACCCTCGTGCGACAGGGCAAGGCGCTCTACGTGGGCATGTCGTCGTACAGCGCCGAGCGCACGGCGGAGGCGGTCGTCATCGCCCAGAGCCTCGGCACGCCGCTGGTGATCCACCAGCCGTCCTACTCCATCCTGAACCGGTGGATCGAAGACGGCCTGACGGGAGTGCTCGACAAGACCGGGCTCGGCGCGATCGCCTTCACGCCGCTCGCGCAGGGCCTGCTGACGGACAAATACCTCAGCGGCGGCCAGGCGGACCGCGCCCAGAAGCGCGGATCGCTGCCCGACTCGCCGCTCTCCGAGAAGGGGCTCGCGATCGTGCGCGGCCTCGACGTCCTGGCGCGGGAGCGCGGCCAGAGCCTCGCGCAGATGGCGCTGCAGTGGGTGCTGCGCACCCCGACGGTCGCCTCGGCGCTCATCGGCGCCTCCCGCACGTCGCAGCTCGACGAGAACCTCGCCGCGCTGAACGGGCCCGCCTTCACGGCGGAGGAGCTCGAGCGCATCGACGTGCTCTCCGGCGGCCTCGGCGACGAGGACGACGTGGATCTGTGGAAGGTGTCGGCCGCCCTGTGACCGAGGCGCTCGCACACTCCAGCGTGCACGTGCGCGCGCCGGGCAAGATCAACGTGTTCTTCGCCGTCGGCGGCCTCGGCTCCGACGGCTACCACGAGGTGGCATCCGCGTATCAGGCCGTGTCCGCCTACGAGGACCTCTGGGCGTCTCCGTCGGACGGGTTCAGCGTCGTGGTGGCGGGCTCGGTCGACGTCGGCGGTGTCCCGCTGGACGACCGCAACCTCGCGGTCCGCGCCGCGCGGCTCCTCGCCGAGCGCTGCGGGGTGGATGCCGGCGTGCACCTCGAGATCCGCAAGGGCGTCCCGGTCGCGGGAGGCATGGGCGGCGGATCGGCGGATGCCGCGGCCGCACTGATCGCGTGCGACGCCCTCTGGGGCACCGGACTGTCCAGCGCGCAACTGCAGGAGCTCGGGGCGGAGCTCGGCGCCGACGTGCCCTTCGCCCTGATGGGCGGCACCGCGATCGGACTCGGTCGCGGCGAGCAGCTGAGCCCGGCTCTCGCGCGGGGCCGGTTCGACTGGGTGATCGTGACCAGCGGCGACGGCCTCTCGACGCCGGAGATCTATCGCGAGCTCGACGAGTACCGCGGCGATCACCCGGAGTCCTTCCTGTGGGGCGGCCTGAGTCCGCAGGTGTTCCCGCCCGTGCTCAAGGCGCTGCGCACCGGCGACGCGCGGCTGCTGGCCGCATCCGCGTCGAACGAGCTGCAGATCGCCGCGGTGCGCCGGCGACCCGACCTCAACGACGTGCTGCAGCTCGGACACGAGGAGGGGGCCCTGACGGGCCTGGTGTCCGGCTCCGGACCCACGATCGCGTTCCTCGCCGGGGACGAGGCATCCGCCCTCGACCTGCAGATCGCCCTGAGCGCAGCCGGCCACACCGCCCTGCACGTGCACGGGCCCGTGCCCGGTGCCCGCATGCTGGCCGTCTGAGACCGCGTCCCCGCTGGTGCACGACCGGTGCCGCCGGCTCGGCCCGGATGTCGGAGGGGTGGGCTAGCGTGGGGCAGGTGGCAGATGGCATCGAGTTCCGTGCGGTCGGCAAACGATTCCCGGGCGGCGCGCAGGCCGTTCGGGACTTCAGTCTGACGATCCCCGCGCAGCAGACCACGGTGCTCGTCGGCTCGAGCGGCTCGGGCAAGACCACGCTGCTGCGCATGATCAATCGCATGGTCGAGCCGACGACGGGCAGCATCCTGATCGACGACGTCGACATCCGGGCGCGCAGCGCGGTGGCCCTGCGCCGGAGCATCGGCTACGTCATGCAGAACTCCGGCCTGCTCCCGCACCTGACCGTGCAGGACAACATCGCGACCGTGCCGGTGCTCACCGGAACGCCGCGTCGCGCCGCGCGCGAGCAGGCGCGCGGGCTCATGCGCACCGTCGGTCTCGACGAGGCCCTCGCCACCCGCTATCCCAACCAGCTGTCCGGCGGTCAGCAGCAGCGCGTCGGCGTCGCCCGCGGCCTCGCCGCCGACCCGAACATCCTGCTGATGGACGAGCCGTTCGGCGCCGTCGACCCGATCGTGCGCGACGAACTGCAGCAGGAGCTGCTGCGCATCCAGCGGGAGGTGCGCAAGACGATCGTCTTCGTCACGCACGACATCGACGAGGCGTTCCTGCTCGGCGACCAGGTCGTCATCCTCGAAGAACAGGCCCAGATCGCCCAGCAGGGCTCGCCCGACGAGATCATCGAGGCGCCGGCATCCGACTTCGTCTCGAGCTTCATCGGCGCCGTGCACGGGCGCCGGGCGCTGAGCCTGCGGCAGACGCCGCGCGGCACGGTCGTCGTCGACGGCCGCGGACGCACGCAGGGATCGCTCGTCGACGACCGGCCGGTGGCGACATGAACTGGGTGGGCCAGAACCTCGGTCTCATCGTGCAGCTCTCGATCGAGCATCTGCGCCAGAGCATCCCGCCCATCGTGCTCGGCCTCGTCCTCTCGATCCCGCTCGGCTGGCTGGCGTGGCGGTACCGGCTGCTGCGGGAGTCGCTGCTGGTGATCACCGGCATCCTCTACACGATCCCGTCGCTGGCGCTGCTCGCGATCCTCCCCGTGATCCTGGGGATCAGCCCGCTGAGCGAGCTGAACCTCGTCGTGACCCTGACGTTGTACGCGATCGCGCTGATGACGCGCACCGTCGCCGACGGGCTCGACGCGGTCGATCCCGACGTCCGGCTCGCCGCCGCGGCCATGGGCTATGGAGCGGCCCGGCGGTTCTTCACCGTCGAGCTGCGACTGGCCGGGCCGGTCGTCCTCGCGGGGCTCCGGGTCACCGCCGCCAGCACCGTGGCCCTGGCCACCGTCGGCATCCTGATCGGCGTGCAGAACCTCGGCTACCTGTTCACGAACGGGCTGCAGCGCGACATCTTCGCCGAGGTGTTCTCCGGCATCGTCGCGGTGGCGGTCATCGCCCTGATCATCGACCAGCTTCTCGTGCTCTGCGGGCGGCTCGCGATGCCGTGGCTGCGCGTCGCGGACGGCGCGCCGGGTGAGCGGCGCACGCGGATCGCGCTGGAGATGGGCGCATGAACCTGTTCGCGCAGGCGTTCGCCTGGATCTTCGGCGGGGACAAGACCGGCTTCGACGAGGTGCCGGCAGCCCTGACCGTGCACATCGCGTTCACGTTCGGCTCGGTGCTGATCGCAGCGCTCGTCGCGGTTCCGGCGGGGTGGGCGATCGGCCACACCGGCCGGTGGCGCAACGTCGCCGTGGGCGTCACCGGCGCGGCACGGGCGGTGCCCTCGTTCGGCCTGTTCATCCTGCTCGTGATCATCATGGGCGTCATCCACCAGACGGCCGCGGCGGTCGTGACGTTCGTGCTGCTGGCGCTCCCGTCGATCCTCGCCGGGGCCTACAGCGGGTTCGAGGCGATCGACCGCCGGGTGGTCGACGCGGCGCGCGGACTCGGCATGACCGAGTGGCAGATCCTGTGGCGCGTCGAGGTCCCGCTCGGGATGCCCCTGCTGGTCGCCGGCCTGCGCTCCGCCGTGCTGCAGGTCGTCGCCACGGTGACGATCGCGGCGTACGTGGGCCTCGGGGGGCTCGGCCAGTACATCATCGCGGGCATCCCGCTGCAGCGCATCGACATGGTGCTCGGCGGAGCGATCCTCGTCGCCGCGCTCGCGCTCGTGCTCGACGTCGTCTTCGCGGTGCTGCAGCGCGCCGTCGTCCCGCGCGGCGCGCGGGCGCCACGAACCTCCACCTCTCGACGTGAACGACTCCCATTGGAAGGGGTAACACCATGAACAACACCCGCACGCGACTGCTCGCCGTCGCCGCGGCGGCCGTCACGGCCGCCGTCGCACTGGCGGGCTGCAGCTCCGGCAATCCGCTCTCGACGTCGAGCAGCCCGGCGTCATCGGGCGGCGCCTCCGACACGATCGTGGTCGGCTCGCAGTCGTACCCGTCGAACGAGATCATCGCCGAGGTCTACGCGCAGGCCCTCGAAGCCAAGGGGCTCAAGGTCACGCGCAAGTTCGACATCGGGCAGCGCAACGCCTACATGCCGGCGATCAAGAGCGGCGAGGTGCAGCTGTTCCCCGAGTACACGGGCAACCTGCTGCAGTACTTCGATCCGAAGGCGACCGAGACCGACCCGCAGGGCGTGTACAACGCGCTCAAAGCCGCCCTGCCGTCCAGCCTCACGGTGCTCGACATGGCGACCGCCGCCGATCAGGACTCCTACACCGTCACGAAGGCGTTCGCCGACAAATGGCACCTGAAGACCATCGCCGATCTGGCGAAGGTCAAGGCGCCCTTGACGCTGGGCGGCAACGCGGAGCTCGCCGACCGCCCGTACGGCCCCAAGGGGCTGAAGTCGACGTACGGGGTGACCGCCGGGTTCAAGGCGACCGGTGACACCACGGAGCAGGCGCTCGTGGCCGGCACGATCAACATCGCCGACATCTACACGTCCGACCCGAAGATCAAGACCGACAAGCTGGTCGTGCTGCAGGATCCCAAGGCGCTCATCCTGTCGTCGAACATCGTGCCGCTCGTGAACAAGGACGTGGCCGGCAAGGTCGCCGTCGTGATCAACGAGGTGCAGGCCAAGCTCACGCCCGACGTGCTCGTGGAGTGGAACGTCGAGAACACCGTCGACCAGCAGTCCGCCGCCCAGATCGCGACGAAGTGGCTGTCCGACTCCGGGCTGAAGTAAGGCGCAGGACGGCGGAGGGG
>DATMTQ010000156.1:0-18132 GCA_035564095.1 Microbacterium sp.
GGCCGTCCTGCCGCTGCAGGCATCCCGCTGGGCGGGGCCCGTGCTGCCGCTCCCGGCCGACGACTACGCGCTCATCGTCGCCCGCGAGCCCGCCGACGTGGTGCCGGTGCCCTTAACGATGCTGGGCCCGATCCGCGCGGACGTGCAGGGCGGCATCGTGCGCATCGGCCCGCCGATCGATCCGGCGTACGACTCCGGGGAGGGGCAGGCGGCCCTCGAGCGCCGATACGCGACGCGCCCCGACGGGCTCGAGAACGCCGCCTTCTTCGAAAGCCGGCTCGGCCACGTCGCAGGCGGCGATCCCCGCGCGATCGATCGCGAGCTCGCCCGGCGCGCGCCCGCCGTGACGCGGTACTGGAGCGTCGTCGACCTGTCGGTCGTCGTGCCCGACGGCGCGGTCGCCGTCGTCGAGGGCAGCCCGCAGTGGTGGCGTGCCCGCGGGGCGGCCCGCCTGCTCGTCGTGGACGACTGGCTGCGGCGCCGGTTCGTGCGCAGCCGCGGGCAGGTGGTGCTGCAGACCTGGCACGGGTCCCCGCCGCGCCGGCTGGGGCTGCGGCTGCCGGGCTGGAGCACCCGGCGTGCGGTCGCCGTCGTGCGCGAGTCGCTGCGATGGAACGTGCTGCTGGCGCAGAGTCCGTATGCGGCCCGGTCGCTCAGCCGCGGATATGCGTTCAACCGCGCCGTCTGGATCGAGGGCGGCCCGCGCAACGATCTGCTCGTCACGGCGGCGCCCGGCGACGACGCGCGTGCCGCGCTCGGCATCGCCGCGGGCGAGCAGGTGCTGCTTCACGCCGTGCTGGATCCGGAGCGAGCCGCCCGGGTGGACGCCGCGCAACTCGCACGCCGCACGGGTGCCGTCGTCGTGCGCGTCGGCGTGTCCCGGGATGACGCCGTCCCCGATGCGGGCCCGCGGGTGATCGACGCGACCGACTATCCCGACCTCGCGCGGCTGATGCTCGCGGCGGACGCGTTCGTCACGGACCGGTCGCCGCTCATGTTCGATTTCTCGGTGACCGGCAAGCCCATGTTCTTCGTCGAGTCGGCGGGCGCCGCGGACGTGGACGATCGCCCGTTCGTCGTCGATCTCCCCGCCCGTGCGCCCGGCCCGCTCGTGCACACGCTGGACGATCTCGTCGCGGCGATCGGGTCTCACGACGCGGCGGCGCACGCCGAGCGCTACGCCGCGTGGACGGCGGTCTTCAACGGCAGAGACGACGGACATGCCGCCGAGCGCGTCGTCGCGCGCATCCTCGACCAGGGATTCGTCGACGCCTGAGGGCTCTCAGGCGGACGGCGTGTCAGCGGTCAGCCGCGAGGTGTCGACGGTGTCGTGCGCCCCCATCAGCGCGCCCCGCAGAAAACCGAAGCCCCACGCCAGATGGATCGTCGGCAGCACCGCGGCCGTCCAGAGCCTGTCACGCCAGCCGGAGCCGCCGCCTCGCCCCGCGGCGGCGAAGGACACCACGAATACGTACAGTGCGATGGGCACGTACACGAGCGATGCCACGACGGCGCCGGCGCCGCGCAGCATCCGCGAGCTCTGCAGCAGCCCCACGGCGATCGCGAGCGCTGCGACGACCACGAGGGCAGGCGGTGCGAAGAATCGCAGCGAGTTGCGCCGCCCGTAGCGGCGCACCAGCTCACCGCGCCAGGTGCCGGTCGCGAGGAACTGCCGCACGAGGCGCACCCAGCTGTCGCGGGGCCAGTAGGTGACGACGAGCTTCGGATCGAACCAGACCCGGTAGCCGGCCCGGCGGATGCGGAGGTTCAGCTCCCAGTCCTCGCCGCGGCGGATCGACTCGTCGTAGAGGCCGACCTCGTCGAGCACCGCGCGGCGCATGACGCCCAGATAGGCGGACTCGGCCTCGGACTCGTGGGTGCCGCCGTGGTAGTTGGCGCCGCCGAGCCCGATGGGGGAGTTGTAGGCGCGAGCCACCGCGCGCTGGAACGCCGAGTGCCCGTCCGCGCGCATGACGCCGCCGACGCTGGCCGCGTCGGTACGGGTCAGGGTATCCAGGGCGCGCCGTACATAGCCGGGCGTGAGCTCGGAGTGCGCGTCGACGCGGACCACCGTCGGGTACGAGCTGGCGCGGATCGCACGGTTCAGGCCGCGGGGGATGTCGGCGTCCGGATTGTCGACGAGCCGCACCCGGGGGTCCTCGGCGGCCAGGCGCCGCGCGATCGCGTCGGTGCCGTCGGTGGACGGACCGAGCGCCAGGACGAACTCCATCGGGCCCGGGACATCCTGCGCGACCACCGCACGCACGGCCCGCTCCAGGTACGCCTCCTCGTTCAGCACAGGCATCACGAACGAGACGCCCGCGTCCTTCGACGGGACGGGGGCATGCTTGCTCGCGCGCTCGTCATGCATCGTTCGATCATCCCATGAACACCGGGCGGGCCCGTGCGCGCGGCGGGTTCCGAGCGATGCGGAGGTCAGCGATCGGCGTCGGGGACCGGTGTCACCGGGATGGTCACGGAGGCCACGCCGGGAAGCTCGAGCGACGCGGCGTCCGTCGTCGCGACCGGCAGGTGCTCGGCCGGGGTGGAGGAGCGCTCGGGTTCGGACGGAACTCCCGCGGATTCGCTCGGCTCCTCGGGTCGCAGCGCGAAGATCGACATGCCTTCATTGTCGCGCAGCCGACCGCCACCGGGCTCCGAGCCGCCGGACGAAGGCTCGGCGGCAGCAGCGCCGGGTCAGACGAAGAGGTTCGCGCGCTCGAGATCCTCGGCGAAGTCGACCTCGACGGCGTACAGGTCGGAGATGTCGAGCGGCTCGAGCAGCAGTCCGTCCTCGGCGATCGCGAGCTCGAGGCCGCGCTCGAAGTAGTCCTGGTCGCCGACGCGGTGCAGCTGTCGCATGAAGGCGCGCTTGTCGGCGGAGGAGACGTAGTTGATGCCGACGGCCTCACCGATGCCGCCGCGCACGGTCTTGGAGAGATCCTTGACGTGCCCGTCGGGATTGACGGTGTACTTGACCTCTTCGTCGCTGACCTTGGCGGTGTTGACGGTCACGAACGACTGATCGCGCTCGATGAGCGGGATCGCCCGGCCGAGGATGCGGGGGTCGAACACCACGTCGCCGTTCATCCACAGCACGCCGCCGCGGCCGCTCGCCTGGAGGGCGCGCAGCAGGCTCTTGGACGTGTTCGTCTGGTCGTAGCGGTCGTTGTGCACGTAGTCCACGTGCGGGAACGCCTCGATGATCGTCTCGGCGCGGTAGCCGACGACCGTGGTGATGCGCGCGGCGGTGCCGAAGGCGGCACGGATGTTGTCGTGCTGCTGACGCATGATGCTGCGTCCGTCTGCGAGGACCGTCAGCGACTTGGGGAGGGAGCGCCCGAGGCGCGAACCCATACCCGCGGCGAGAATGACGATCTGAATGCTCAAAATGTGCTCCTGGAAGGTGACGACACGGCAGGAAGAAGCCGGCATGACACCCCGTTGCGCCGCGTCCAGAATAGCGGCAGCCACCTGAGAAGGCCGTGGGATCAGGCCTTCTCGAACAAGGATCGTGACGAAATCGAGACCTTGGGCGGCGGTCGCGACGGGGCCTGCATCCCGTTCCAGCGCCCGTCAGCGGGGAGGTCTCAGGGCCGGTTGATACGTTGGATCGGTGACAGCCTCGCGACACCTGCCACAGATCCCCCCGTCCGCCCCGAAGCGAGGCGGCGCCATGCCTCAGCGCCCCGCCGGCCGGCCGCCCCTGCCCTCGAAGCCCGGGATCTCCGCGGCCGACGCCGCGCGCGGGGTCGGTGCGCCCGCGCCGGAAGCCTCGCCGCCGTTCGTCGTCCCTCCGAAGCCCGACGCACCTGCGAAGCCCGACGCACCGGCGAAGCCCGACGCACCGGCATCCGTGCTCGGCGCTCTGCCCGGGTCGTCCGGGAACGCGGTGGTCGTCACGGGCCTGACCAAGGCGTTCGGTGCGGCGGTCGCGGTCGACGGGCTCGATCTCGTCGTCCCCGCCGGCACCTTCTTCGGACTCGTCGGCCCCAACGGAGCGGGCAAGACCACCGCCCTGTCGATGATCGCCGGCCTGCTCGCGCCCGATCGCGGCAGTGTCGTCATCGCCGGGGAGGACGTCACGCGGCATCCGCATCGGGCCAAGCGCCGCCTCGGCATCCTGCCGGATCGACTGCGCACGTTCGACCGGCTCACCGGCCGGCAGCTGCTCGTCTACCACGGTCTGCTGCGCCGGCTCGATCGCGCCGTCGCCGAGAAGCGTACCGACGACCTCGCGCGTGCGTTCGACTTCACGGCGGCGCTGTCGCGGCCGGTGGCGGACTATTCGCTCGGCATGACGAAGAAGGTCATGCTCGCCGCCGCGATGATCCACGCCCCGCGCGTGCTGGTTCTCGACGAGCCGTTCGAGTCCGTCGACCCGGTTTCGGGCGCCGCGATCGTGGAGGTGCTGCGCTCGTACGTCAGCGCCGGCGGCACGGTGCTGCTCTCCAGCCACGGCATGGAGCTGGTGGAGCGCGTGTGCGATCGCGTCGCGGTGATGGTGGCGGGGCAGGTGCTCGCCGAGGGCACCGTCGACGAGGTGCGCGGCGAGTTGACCCTCGAGCAGCGCTTCGCACAGCTCTCGGGCGAGGTCGGCGATGTGGAGAGCCTGGAATGGCTGCACACGTTCTCCGACTGAGGGCGGCGCTGCTGCGCGGTGCGCTGCGCGGCAGGCGTCGCGGGCGCCTGGCCCTCGGCGCCCTGATCGTGGTCGCCGGCGCGGCGCTGGCCTGCGCGGGACTCGTCGCCCTGCAGGATGCCGGCCAGTCGACGGCGCTCGTGATCACCACGATCGGCGGGTCGGCGATCCTCCTCGGCTTCGCGGTCGCGGCCCTTCTGTCGCGCTCCGCAGATCCCGTCGATCCGCGCCGCTTCGCACTCTTCGACCTGGAGCCGCACGAGGTCGCGGCGGCGACGGGGGTCGCCGGCGCGCTCAGCGTGCCGGTGTTCGGCGCGGCCGTCGTCGCGGTGGGGACGGCTGCGTTCTGGACCGTTCGAGGCGTGCCGTGGCCGGTCGCCGTGCTGGGCGTCGTGCTGCAGATCGCCACGTGCGTGCTGCTGGCACGGGTGTGCTTCGGGACGGCCGCGTTGCTGCTTCACGAGCGGCGATCGCGCGAGCTGACCGGCATCCTGCTGCTCGCGCTCGTCGTCTTCGTCGTCCCCACCACGGTCTTCGCGGCGTCGCTGCAGTGGCACGGAGCCGTGCCGGCACCGCTCGTAACCGCCGCGCACGTGCTGGCGGTCACTCCGTTCGGAGCGGCCTGGGCGCTGCCGGCCCTCTTCTCCGCCGGCGACGCGCCGGGCGGCTGGACGAGTCTCGCCGTCGCCGTGCTCACGCCGGTCGCCCTGGCGGTCGGCTGGTACGGCATCACCGTGCGGATGCTGACCCGCACCGAACGGCCCGTGCGCGCCGGACGGTCCGAGCTCGGCTGGTTCCTCGTGGTCCCCGGCACGCCGGGCGGTGCCGTCGCCGCGCGGAGCCTCGTGTACTGGCTGCGCGACGGCCGCTACCTGCTGAGTCTCATCGTCGTCCCGGTCGTCGCCGTGCTGTGCGTGCTGCCGCTGCTCGTGGCGGGCGTGCCGTTCGCCACCGCCGTCCTGCTGCCGGTTCCCCTCATCGCGCTGTTCCTCGGCTGGATGCCGCACAACGACGTCGCGTACGACGCCACCGCGGTATGGATCCACTTCGCCGCCGACGTGCGCGGACTGTCGGACCGCGTCGGCCGACTGGTGCCGATCGTCGTCATCGGGGTCCCCGTGCTCGGGGTGCTGATCCCGGTCGCAATGGTGCTGCACGGCGACTGGGCGATGCTCCCGGTCATGATCGGGACCTGCGCCGCGCTCTTCCTCTCGGGTCTCGGGCTGTCGAGCATCTCGTCCGTGCTCGCGCCGTATCCCGTCACCCTTCCCGGCGACAGTCCGCTTCGGCAGCCCGAGCGGGCGGGCATCGCATCCGTCGCCTCGCCCGCGCTCGTGCTGATCGGCGCGGTGACGTGCGCCGTCCCGGTGCTCGCATGGTCATGGACGGCCGTGCAGGGCGATGCGACTGCGGCCGACTTCGCGCTCGGCGGCGGCGTCGCCATCGGGCTCGCAGTGCTGGTGGGCGGCGTCGCCGCGGGCTCGGCGATCTTCGAGCGCCGCCGCAGCCGCCTCATGGAGTTCGCCGAGTCGCTCTGATCCGGACCCGGCCGGCGCTCGCCGGACTAGAATCGACGGAATGAGCACGCCCCTTGACAGCCCCGAACAGGGCGGCATCGCGACCCTCGACCGCGAACTGGAGCAGCTTCTCAACGAGGAGCTCATCGAGCCGGGCGATCACGAGCGCTTCTCCCACTATGTGAAGAAGGAGAAGATCCTCGAATCCGCCCTGACCGGCAAACCGGTCAAGGCGCTGTGCGGCAAGAAGTGGACGCCAGGGCGCGACCCGGAGAAGTTCCCGGTCTGCCCCACCTGCAAGGAGATCTACGAGTCGCTGCGCGACTGACCGCTCGCGGTCTCACCGCGCGGCGGCGTGCACCGTCGGGATCGCAGGATCCGCGCGGCTGAGCGCCAGCGCCTGCACGGGCAGCTCCTCGCGCACCCGCAGGTGGTGGGCCCGTGCGGCCGTCACGCCGGCCCGCCCCTCGAACGCGGCGTGGATCTCGCCGTCCGCGACGAACGCGACCTGGAGGGCACGGGCGTCCGGATGCTCCGCCGGCGTGTCGAGCGGCTCGAATCCCCTTGCGACCTCGATCAGCTCCGAGGTGGCCGTGCCGGCATCCAGCACCCGGAAGGCCGACTTCCGGCCGCCGAGCGAGGCCTTGTCGGGCGACAGCTTCGCCACGGGCACCCAGCCTCCCGCGGCATCCTGCCGGGCGACCAGCTTGTAGACCATTCCCGACGTGGGCGTGCCCGATCCGGTCACCACCGAGGTGCCGACCCCGTAGGCGTCGACGGGGGATGCCGCCAGTGCCGCGATCGAGTACTCGTCGAGGTCGCTGGTCACGGTGATCCGGGTGCCGGTGGCGCCCAGCGCGTCCAGCTGCGCGCGCACCTCGGCTGCGACGATCGGCAGATCGCCGGAGTCGATGCGCACGCCGCCGAGGCCCGTGCCGGCGACCCGGACGGCGGTCTCGACGCCGGTGCGGATGTCGTACGTGTCCACGAGCAGGGTGGTGTCGGAGCCCAGTGCTGCCACCTGCGCGCGGAAGGCGTCCTCCTCGCGCTCGTGCAGCAGGGTCCAGGCGTGCGCGGCGGTGCCCATCGTGGGGATGCCCCACGTTCGCCCCGCCTCGAGGTTGCTCGTTGCGCCGAACCCGGCGATGTACGCGGCGCGCGCTGCGGCGACCGCGCCCAGCTCGGACGCCCGTCGCGAGCCCATCTCGGCGAGCGGGCGGACGCCGGCGGCGACGGACATGCGCGCCGCGGCGGTCGCGACCGCCGAATCGTGGTTCAGGATGCTGAGCGCCAGGGTCTCCAGGACGACGGCGTCCGCGAAGGTGCCCTCCACGGTAAGCACGGGCGAGCCGGGGAAATACAGCTCGCCCTCCCGGTAGCCGGTGAGGGTACCGCGGAACCGGTACCCCTCCAGGAACGCCAGCGTGGCGGCATCCACCACCCGGTTGTCGCGCAGGTACCGCAGCTCGTCATCGCCGAACCGGAATGCGCGCAGCGCCTGCAGCAGGCGACCGGTGCCGGCGACCACGCCGAACCGGCGCCCGCCGGCCAGGCGCCGGGCGAAGAGCTCGAAGACGCAGCGCCGGTCGGCGGTGCCGTCGCGCAGCGACCCCTCCAGCATGGTGAGTTCGTACCGGTCGGTGAGCAGCGCGGTGCTGCCCGTGCCGGTGGTGCTCGGCGCGGCGGGGGCGGTCATGCGCGTCAGCCTAGCGTCGCCTCCGCCGGTGCCCCGTGCGGGGCCCGGGTAGGCTGGTCGATTGTGAACGACGCGCCCATCGGAATCTTCGACTCCGGCGTCGGCGGACTCACGGTGGCGCGGGCGATCTCCGCCATGCTGCCTCGGGAATCGCTGCTGTACATCGGCGACACGGCGCACTCGCCGTATGGCCCGAAGCCGATCGCCGACGTGCGCAGGTATTCCCTCGAGGTGCTCGACACGCTCGTCGACCAGGGCGTGAAGATGCTCGTGATCGCGTGCAACACCGCGTCCGCCGCGATGCTCCGCGATGCCCGCGAACGGTACGACGTCCCCGTCGTCGAGGTGATCGGCCCGGCCGTGCGCACCGCCATCTCGATGACCCGGTCCGGGCGCATCGGCGTGATCGGCACGCAGGGCACGATCGGCTCCGGCGTCTACCAGGACATGCTCGGCATCGACGAGCGTCACACCGTGTTCGCGCAGGCCTGCCCGCGGTTCGTCGAGTTCGTCGAGGCGGGCATCACCGACAGCCCCGAAGTCCTTGCCACGGCGGCCGACTACCTCGCGCCCCTGCAGGCCGCGCGGGTCGACACGGTCGTGCTCGGCTGCACGCACTACCCGTTCCTCGAGGGCGCGATCAGCTACGTCATGGGCCCCGACGTGTCGATCGTCTCGAGCGACACCGAGACCGCGAAGGACGTCTTCCGGCGGCTCGTGTCGCTGGATCTGCTGGCGGGGCCGGATGCCGCGGCATCCCACGTCTACGAAGCCACGGGATCCTCCGCGGACGACTTCCTCCGGCTCGCGCACCGCCTCATGGGCCGTGAGGTGCGCGACGTCCGGCTCGTGCAGACCGGCACCATCGACCTGCCGGCATCCGTCCTCTCCTCCGAAGGGAACCCCCAATGACCGACATCGTCCGCGCCGACGGGCGCAGCGTCAGCGATCTGCGTCCGGTCACGATCGAACGCGGCTGGAGCAAGCAGGCCGAGGGGTCGGCCCTCGTCAGCTTCGGCGACACCAAGGTGCTGTGTACGGCATCGTTCACCGGGGGAGTGCCGCGCTGGCTCACCGGCAAGGGCAAGGGCTGGGTGACCGCGGAGTACGCGATGCTGCCGCGCGCGACGAACTCGCGCAACGACCGCGAGTCCGTCAAGGGCCGGATCGGGGGCCGCACCCACGAGATCTCGCGGCTGATCGGCCGCGCGCTGCGCGCAGTCGTGGACACCAAAGCGCTCGGCGAGAACACGATCGTGATCGACTGCGATGTGCTGCAGGCCGACGGAGGCACCCGCACCGCGGCGATCACCGGCGCGTACGTCGCGCTCGCGCAGGCGATCGAGTGGGGCCGCGAGAAGCGTCTGGTGCCGGCGAAGGCGCAGGTGCTGCTGGATTCCGTCGCCGCGGTGTCCGTCGGGATCATCGACGGCGAGCCGATGCTCGACCTCGCGTACGTCGAGGACGTGCGCGCCGAGACCGACATGAACGTCGTCGTCACCGGGCGCGGGCTCTTCGTCGAGGTGCAGGGCACCGCAGAGGGCGCGCCGTTCGACAAGCGGGAGCTCGACGCGCTGCTCGATCTCGGGGTGGACGGCTGCGGGCGACTGCGCGAACTGCAGCTGGCAGCGCTCGCGTGAGCGCCCTTCGACAGGCTCAGGGGCCGGAGGGCGAGGGTCAGGGGCCGGAGGTCGAGGCCCGCGGGTCGGCGGGAAAGGCTCAGGGACCGGGCGGGGAGGCCCGGGGGTCGCTGCGCCAGGCGGTGCTGGCGACCCACAATCCGCACAAGGTCATCGAATTCGAGCAGATCATCCGGGCGACCCGGCCGGATTTCGAGCTGCTCGGCTACGACGGACCGGAGCCCGTCGAAGACGGCGTGACCTTCACGCAGAATGCGCTGATCAAGGCACGTGCCGCGTGCGCGCACACCGGTCTGCCGGCGTTCGCCGACGACTCCGGGGTGAGCGTCGACGTTCTCGGCGGATCGCCGGGGATCTTCTCCGCGTACTGGGCCGGGCACCGGAAGGACCCGGTCGCGAACCTGCACCTGCTCCTCGACCAGATCTCGGACATCGCCGACCCGCACCGCACGGCCCGGTTCGTGAGCGTGATCGCCCTCGTCCTGCCGGACGGCACCGAGCACACGGTGGAGGGGGTCTGGAACGGACGGATCGCCTCGGCGCCGCGCGGCGACGGCGGATTCGGCTACGACCCGATCTTCGTGCCGGACGGTCAGGTGCCGTGGGCCGAGCGCACCGTGGGCGAGTGGACGGATGCCGAGAAGGCCGAGGCATCCCACCGCGCCCGCGCCTTCCGCGCCCTCGAACCGCTGCTCGAGACGCTGTAACGGGCACTGAGAATCAGTCTCATTCCCGACTGGCGGAAACGACCCCGACCAGGGTTTCACCCTCCGTACGCTGGAGACATGCACGATCATGCCGCCGGGATGCGCGGCGCAGACAACCGACGGCTGCTGGCGACCTCGCTCGCCCTCACCACGGTCGTCATGGTCGTGCAGATCGTCGGCTCCATCCTGTCCGGGTCGCTCGCGCTGCTCGCCGACGCGGCGCACATGTTCACCGATTCCGCGGCCCTCGTGATCGCGCTGATCGCCAGCATCGTGGCCTCCCGCCCGGCGAACGAGCGCCGCACGTTCGGATACCAGCGCGCCGAGGTGCTCGGGGCGCTGACGAACGCGATCATCCTCATCGCGCTGTCCGTCTGGGTGGCGCTGGAGGGCGTCCTGCGACTGATCCGTCCGGCCGAGGCCCACGTCGCCGGCGGCACGATGCTCGTCGTCGCGATCGTCGGTCTGTGCGCGAACGGGGTGTCGATGTGGCTGCTCAGTGCAGCGCAGCGGCACAGCATCAACGTCCGTGGCGCCTACCTGGAGGTGCTCGGGGATCTGGTCGGCTCGGCCCTCGTGATCGTCGCGGCGGTCGTGATCCTGTTCACCGGATGGACGCCTGCCGACGCGCTCGCCTCGCTCGCGATAGCCGTGATGATCGTGCCGCGTGCGATCTCGCTGCTGCGCGAGGTCGTCTCCGTGCTCAGTGAGGCGGCCCCGCAGGGCGTGCACGTGCAGGAGATCCGCGAGCACATCCTGAACACCCCGGGCGTGACCGCTGTGCACGACGTGCATGTGTGGCAGCTCACGCGCGGGGCGCCCGTGTTCACCGCGCACGTCGTCGTGGCCGCCGCGGTGCTCGCCGACGGACAGGCCGGGCGGGTGCTCGCGCAGCTGCAG
Source organism: Microbacterium sp. (assembly GCA_035564095.1). Classification (GTDB taxonomy): domain Bacteria; phylum Actinomycetota; class Actinomycetes; order Actinomycetales; family Microbacteriaceae; genus Microbacterium. Next base: position 11,103 of record DATMTQ010000156.1, read on the forward strand.
GGATGCCTGGCCGCCCATTTCGACGTGGAGCACTCGACGTTCCAGTTGGAGCCGGCCGGGCACTCCGACCACGACGCGCACGCGTAGCCCGTCAGCTCTCGAGCGTCACCTCGCCCGGGGTCTTGTCCGGGCGCAGCCCGCGCCAGCGCGCCTGCCGCAGCGTCCCGGACGACGACCACTCCGCGAACTCGACTTCGGCGACGACCTCCGGACGCACCCAGACCGCGTCGGCGGCGTCCTCGGGCGGCGTGTCCGCGAACGGGTCGGCGTCGGCGACGAGCGGCGCGAGCGTGTCCAGCAGGGATGCCAGGGCGTGCTCGCCGAGCCCCGAGCCGACCCGCCCGCAGTAGTGCAGCCCCTCGGCGGTGGGCACCCCGACCAGCAGTGACCCGATCTTCGCGGCGCGGCCGCCGCGGCCGGGCCGCATGCCGCCGATGACGACCTCCTGCGTGCGGACGTGCTTGACCTTCAGCCACGACGGACTGCGCACGCCGGGTCGATAGGTCGAGCCGGGATCCTTCACGACGATGCCCTCGAGGCCGAGGCTCCGGCTCGTCTCGAGTGCCGCGTCCACGTCGTCGAACACGGGCGGCACCAGGATGTGCGCGGGCAGCCGGGCGGCCAGGGACTCCAGCGCCGCCCGGCGGGCACGCAGCGGCTCCGAGGCGGCGTGCACATCGTGCACGGAGAGCAGGTCGAACAGCACGTACTGCACGGGCGTGCGCGGCACCTCCCGGGCGATCTCGTCGGCCGACCGCAGGTTCATGCGCTGCTGCAGGCGGGTGAAGCTCGGCCGCCCCGAGGCGTCCATCGCCACGATCTCGCCGTCGAGGATCAGCGGTTCCGGCCCGAGGTCAAGGCCCGCGACGATGTCGGGGTACCGGGAGGTGGCATCCGCACCGCTGCGCGCATACAGGCGCAGCCCGGACCCGTCCCACACGCCCAGGGCGCGCATGCCGTCCCACTTGATCTCGGCCCACGCCCCCCAGCGTTCGGCGGACGCGCGCGCGATGCCCGGTGTCGCGGAGACCGAGAGCATCGCGGCCGGAGCCCCCGCCGGCAGGGTCTCGGGCCGATGCGGCGGGCGGCGGTCGGCCTGCTCGGACGGCTGCGGCGCGGCCGCATCGGCCTGCGGCACGCCCGCGGCATCCGTCTTCATGCGGTGCAGCAGCCAAGAGGACTTCTCGCCCGAGCCGTTCGTGCGGATGAGGGCGAGCCGGGCGCGGCCGAGCGGTCCTCCGGGCCTGCCCTCGGCCGTGAGGATGATCTCGTCGTCCCGCCACTTCTCCAGGTCGTACCGCCCGTCGTCCCAGATCGTCACCGTGCCGGCGCCGTACTCTCCGCGGGGGATCGTGCCCTCGAACGAGCCGTACTCGAGCGGATGGTCCTCGGTCTGCACGGCGAGGTTGTCGCGTCCGGGAGTCGGCGGCACCCCGCGCGGCACAGCCCAGCTCGCGTAGACCCCGTCGTGCTCGAGGCGGAAGTCCCAGTGCAGGCGGGACGCGTGGTGCTCCTGGATCACGAAGCGCGGCCGCTCGCCCGCCGGCGTCGCATGCGCGAGCGGGTTGTCCGGCACCGGCTCCGGGGTTCGGCGGCCGTCGCGCTTGGCGATATAGGCGGACAGCGGCCCGGTCGCGCCGCCGCGCGCGCCGGCGCGGAAGCCCAGGGATGCCATCGGGTCGCCGATCTCGTCCGCGCGGTCGAGCACCTGCGCGAAGGTCAGCTGACGCAGCTGCGGGTCGTCGAGCTCCTCCCACGTGCGCGGTGCGGCGACGAGCGGCTGGTCGCGTCCGCGCAGCGAGTACGGCGCGATGGTCGTCTTCTTGCCGTTGTTCTGGCTCCAGTCGACGAAGACCCGGCCGGTGCGCAGTGCCTTGGACATGCCGCTGACGACGAGTTCGGGATGGTCCGCCTCGAGCGCCCGGGCGAGTTCCCGTGCGACCTGCGACACCTGGTGGCTCGTCCACGCTCCGTCCAGGGCCGCGTACAGGTGCAGGCCCTTGCTGCCGCTGGTGACCGGGTACGGCTCCAGTCCCATGCCGGTCAGGATGCCCCGCGCCCACCGCGCCACGACGGCGCAGTCCGCGAGCTCGGCACCCGGCCCCGGATCGAGATCGAGCACCAGCCGGTCCGGCGGGCCCGGCAGGCCGTCCGGATCGAAGCGCCACTGCGGCACGTGCAGCTCCAGGGCAGCCGTCTGCGCAAGGTACACCAGGGCCGCGACATCGTCGACGAGCGGGTACTCCTTGGCCCCGCCGGAGTGCTGGATCGGCATCCGGTGCAGCCAGCTCGGCGCACCCGCCTCGAGGTCCTTGGCGAAGAACGGGGTCGACTCCACGCCCTCCGGCCAGCGCTTGCGGGTGACGGGGCGACCGGTCAGATGGGGGATCATCAGCGGGGCGATGCGGGAGAAGTAGTCGATCACCTCCGCCTTCGTCGTGCCGGTGGCCGGGTAGAGCACCTTGTCGAGATTGCTCAGGCGAAGACGCCGGCCCGCGATGCGGACCTGCTGCTCGTCGTCGGCCATGAGCCCCATCCTGCCGTCAACCCGCCCCATTCCGGGCGGAAGCGGTGTGTACTGGGGGGATGAGAGCCATCTGGAAAGGCGCCCTGACCTTCGGACTGGTCAATGTGCCGGTCAAGGTGTACTCGGCGACGGAGGATCACGACGTCTCCCTGCACCAGGTGCACGGCGCCGACGGCGGCCGCATCCGGTACCAGCGGATCTGCGAGCTCGACGGCGAGGTGGTGCCGTACTCGGACATCGATCGCGCCTACACCGACGGCGAGCAGACCGTCGTGCTCACGAAGGCGGACTTCGCGGCCCTGCCCGCCGAGCGCAGCCGCGAGATCGAGGTCGTGGAATTCGTGCCCACCGAGCAGCTCGATCCGCTGCTGTTCGACAGCGCCTACTACCTCGAGCCTGACTCCGCCTCGCCGAAGGCGTACGTGCTGCTGCGGCAGACCCTGGAGCGGACCGACCGCACCGCCATCGTCCGGTTCTCGCTGCGCCAGAAGACGCGCCTCGCTGCGCTGCGCACGCGCGGCGACGTGCTCGTCCTGCAGACGCTGCGCTGGGCGGACGAGGTACGCGATGTCGCATTCCCGGCCCTCGACGGTCCGGTGAAGATCTCTTCCCAGGAGCTGAAGCTCTCGGCATCCCTCGTGGACAGCTACGCGGCGGATTTCGACCCCGCGGAGTTCACCGACGACTACCAGAAGGAGCTGCGGGTGCTCATCGACGCGAAGATCGCCGAAGGCGACACGCTGGATCCCTCCGTCACCTTCGCGGCATCCGGCGAGCAGGAGAAGGGCGGCGAGGTGATCGACCTCATGGCGGCACTGCGGGAGAGCGTGGAGCGTTCCCGGGCCTCCAAGAAGAAGACCGAGGGCGACGCCGCTCAGGCGGGCTGATCCCCCGGGGCGTCGAAGCCACTGTGCTCGTCGACGTCGGCCTCGTGCTTGCGCGCCTTCGCGCGCTCGCGCAGGTAGTGCACCAGCGTGACGGTGACGCTCAGCACGACGACGCCGATGAGGATGACGTCGATGTAGTTCGTGACGAAGGCCGCCACTCCCGGGATGTACCCGATCACGTAGCCGAGCAGGGTGACGCCGAAGCACCAGGTGACCGCCCCGATCGCGTTGTACACCGTGTAGCGGCGTCGGGGCATGTGGCCGACGCCCGCGACCACCGGCGTGAACGTGCGCACCACCGGCACGAACCGGGCCAGGATGACCGTCATCCCGCCGTAGCGGTCGAAGAACTTCTTGGTGCGCTCGACGTTCTTGCGGCTGAACAGACCGGAGTCGCGCTTCTCGAAGATCGCGGGACCCGCCTTGTCGCCGATGACGTAGCCGACCTCGCCGCCGAGGAACGCCGCCACCGAGATCAGCAGGGCGATCACCCACACGTTCCAGCCGAAGATGTTCTCGGTGTTGGTGAGCAGCCCCGCGATCACGAGCAGGGTGTCGCCCGGGAGGATGAACCCGACGAGAAGGCCGGTCTCGGCGAAGACGATGGCGAGCACGACCAGCAGAGCCCAGGGGCCGGCGCCGGAGATGATGTTCTCGGGACTGAGCCAGGGGATCAGTGAGGCTGCGTGCACAGGCGTTCCGTCGTGTTCGTGGTGCGGTGGAGGCTGACCGGTGTTCGTGCGGAAGGTGGGACTTGAACCCACACGCCCGTAGGCACAGGAACCTAAATCCTGCGTGTCTGCCGATTTCACCACTCCCGCGGGGACTTCAGTCTAGCCAGGAGCGCGCGGCGGATGCTCGGCTGGAGCGGGGCATCTTCCCTGCATTCCTCCGGCATCCTCCTGCGGTTCGCCGGATGCCGCCGGGCTACAGTGGACCGGCTCTTCAGACGGGGGACTCGGAATGCGCGAACTGCTCGACCTGCAGATCATCGGCGGAATGGTGCCGTGGGCTCTGACCCTCGTGTCCCTCGCCCTGCTGATCGCGCTGCTCATCCGCCGACCCACGAAGGGCTGGGTGATCGGTTCGGCCGCCGCGGTCGTGGTCGGCATCGCAGCCGCCGCGGGCGTGTACGCGTGGGCGAACGCCACGGGGGCGTTCGAGATCGAGCTGCCGGGCGCCGTGCTCGGCTGGACGGCCGCGACCTTCGCGGGGATCGGGCTGGCGATCGTCTGCCTCTGGCGCGGGCGGTGGTGGCAGCGCACGATCGCCGTGGGCGCCATCGTGGCGTTCGCGCTGACCGGAACGGTCCAGGTCAATGCCGCGTTCGGCATCGATCCGACCGTCGCCGACCTGCTCGGTGTCACGGTCGACGATCCCATCGCTCTGCCCGACGGTCCCACCGTCGATCCGCAGTCGGCGGGAGCGGCGCTGTACCTGCGTTGGCACGCGCCGGCGGGCATGCCCGCTCACGGGATGACGGGTACCGTCGACATCCCCACGACCGCCTCCCGCTTCCCGGCCCGGACGGCGAGCGTCTACCTGCCGCCCGCGGCACTCGTCGCGCACGCGCCCGCGCTGCCGCTCATCATCATGATGATGGGCTACCCCGGGGTGCCCAGCATCCAGCCGACCGCGGGGGTCGTCGACCGCTTCGCCGCGTCGCACCACGGCCTCGCGCCGATCGTCATCGTCGCCGACCAGGTCGGCCCGCACCGCGACCCGGGCTGCGTCGACGGCGGGCGCGGGAACGCCGAACGCTACATCACCACCGACGTGCTCGGCTGGGCGCGCAAGAACCTCGGCATCATCCAGAACCCCCGGTACTGGACCATCGCCGGGTATTCGAACGGGGCCACCTGCGCCGTCAAGATCGCCGCGCAGTACCCGCAGGTGTTCCGCAACGTCATGGCCGTGTCGCCGGAGCTGTTCCTCGGCACGCACTACAGCGCCGAGATGATCCGGGACGTCTTCGACGGGAGCCGGGCGGCGTGGACGGCCGCGAAGCCCGCCGTCATCCTGCACGAGAACGCCCGTCTGCACCGGCACTTCTACCGCGGCGAGTTCACCGTGATCACGACCGGCGCCCTCGACAACCGGTACGGCACGCAGAGCCGTGCCCTCGCCCGGGACGCGAAGAAGGCGGGCATGTTCGTGACGCTGCGGGTGCTGCCCGGGGTCACCCACGTCGGGGCGAACGTGACCGCGGGTCTCAGCGCCGGGCTGACCGCGCTGTATCCGCGTCTCGGGCTCGCACCCGCCCTGTGATCGCGGCCGGAATCGGACCTGTGGATAACTTCCGGGGCCGATCGGGGGAAATTGCGAGGATGTCCCTGTGGCATTCCCGTACACCTCCACCGCCGGTCCGGCGCAGGGCGTGCCCGGTCAGCGCGCGCTGCCGCCGGCGGGCCGCATCGCGGTGCTCGTGCGCGACGAGCTGCGCGCGCAGCAGATCGACCCCGCGCGCGAGCCCGGACGTGCCGAGGCGCTGACGCGCCTGGAGGTGCGCCGGTACAACGACACGGCGCTCGCCCGCGGAGACCTGCTGGTCGACGACGAAGACCACTGCGTGCGCGAGGTGCTGGCGTCGGTCGCCGGTTACGGGCCGCTGCAGACCTACCTCGACGATCCGACGATCGAGGAGCTGTGGATCAACGGGCCCGACAGGGTGTTCGCCGCACGCGGCGGGGTGTCCGAGCGGCTGCCCCTGCAGCTGACCGACGGCATGGTGCGCGATCTCGTCGAGCGGATGCTGCACGCCACGGGGCGCCGGGTGGATTTGTCCCAGCCGTTCGTGGACGCCTCGCTGCCGGATGGCTCGCGCCTTCATGTCGTCATCCCGGACGTCACTCGCCGGCACTGGTCGGTGAACATCCGCAAATTCCTCCCCGCGTACCGGGACCTCGACGGTCTCGTCGAGACCGGTTCGCTGACCGAGCAGGGGGCGCAGGCCCTGCGCGCGGAGATGGCGCGGGGCAGCAGCGTGCTCGTGTCGGGGGCCACGCACGCCGGCAAGACGACGCTGCTCGGGGCGCTCATCGCCGCCTGCCCGCCGCAGCAGCGAATCATCACGGTCGAGGAGACCTTCGAGCTCGCCGCGTCCGCCGCCGACATCGTCGCCATGCAGGGCCGCCAGCCGAGCCTCGAGGGCACCGGTGAGATCACGCTGCGCCGCCTCGTCAAGGAGGCGCTGCGCATGCGACCCGACCGGCTCATCGTCGGCGAGGTGCGCGACGCCGAGGCGCTCGACCTGCTCCTCGCGCTCAACACCGGGGTGCCGGGCGCGGCGACGATCCACGCGAATTCGGCCCGCGAAGCGCTGCGCAAGCTCGGCGCGCTGCCGCTGCTCGCCGGACGCAACATCGACGCGTCCTTCGTGACGGCGGCGATCGCGTCGTCGGTGCAGCTGGTCGTGCACTGCGAGCAGGATGCCGCCGGCCGCCGCCGGGTCGCCGAGATCATCGCACCCACCGGCACCGTCACGGACGGGACGGTGGATGTGCGCACCGTGTACGGGGCACCGGCATGATGACCGTGATCCTCGGGACGCTGCTGGCTGCCGGCATCCTGCTGGTGCTGTCGCCGTGGCTGTGGCCGCCGCGGCCGGCCCGACCGG
>DATMTQ010000157.1:0-2126 GCA_035564095.1 Microbacterium sp.
AGCTGCACGAGAGCGCATTCGTCGCCGACGGCGCCCGGCTCGTCGGAGACGTGCGCCTGCTCGAGGGATCGAGCGTCTGGTACAACGCTGTGCTGCGCGCGGACGGCGACTCGATCACCATCGGGGTCGGCAGCAACCTGCAGGACAACGTCGCGGTGCACGTCGACCGCGGGCATCCGGTGGTGCTCGGCGAGAACGTGTCGGTGGGCCACAACGCCGTCATCCACGGCTGCACCATCGGCGACGGCTCGCTCGTGGGCATGGGCGCCGTCGTGCTCAACGGCGCGCAGATCGGCAGCGGATGCCTCATCGCCGGGGGAGCGGTCGTGCTCGAGGGCACCGTGGTGCCGGACGGGTCGCTCGTGGCGGGCGTGCCCGCGAAGGTGCGGCGGGAGCTCACCGACGACGAGAAGGCCAGGCTCGTGAACAACGCCGTCGTCTACCGCGGTCACGTCGCCGAGCACGAGGGCGCGACACCGGCATGAACGCGCCTCGGGTCGTGCGCCCGGCACCCCCGATCGCGCCGTGACCCGGCGCCGTCGGCGCGTGCGCAGAGGCGTCCTGACCTGGCTCGCGTTCGCACTCGGGATCGCCGGCGTGCTGATCGTGCTGTGGGCGGGCGTGACCGAATGGAGCGGCATCGTGCACGGCCATCCCGCGTACGCGGCGTGGCTCGGCGTGACCCTGATCGCGTCGGTGCTGACGGCGGTGCGCGGGCTGCGCCCGCGACCGAGAGGCGCGTGGCGTGCCGCCGGGCGCATCGCGGTCCTGCTGCTCGGCGCGTCGTGGCTCGCCGCGACCGCCTGGCTCCGCCCGCACACCGCGATCGGACCGGCGCTCACGGCGATGAGCTCGGATTCCGCCGTGTCCGTGCAGGAGACGGCGACCGAGATCGTCCTCGCACCGAGGCATGGGGTCGACCCGACCGGTGTGTTCTTCCAGCCCGGCGCACTCGTGGACGCGCGGGCGTACGCCGCGGTGCTGCGCCCCCTCGTGGAAGACGGCCATACCGTGGTGATCGCCAAGCAGCCGCTCGGCATCGCGTTCCTCGCGCTCGGCGACATCGACGAGGCACGTGCGCGCTTCCCCCGGATCACCGGATGGGTGGCGGCAGGCCATTCGCTCGGCGGCACGGTCGCAGCGCTGGAGGCGGTCGGCGCGGAGGCGTACGCATCGCATCCCGTCGTCGGGCTGATCTTCTACGCGTCCTATCCCGCGGATGACGTCCGCGCCTCGCTGACCGTGCCGGTGCTGTCGATCTCGGGCTCGGAGGACGGCCTGGCGACGCCGGCGAAGATCGCGGCATCCCGCGCGGATCTGCCCGCGGATGCGGCCTTCGTGGCGATCGACGGGGCATCCCACGCCCAGTTCGGATCGTACGGTTCGCAGCCCGGCGACGGCACGCCGACGATCGGCGCGGATGCCGCCCGGAAGCAGATCAGCGCGGTCTCCGTGCAGTGGGTCGACCGGCTGGACGGGTAGCCGGAAGACGCCACGCAGGCGCCGCCCGGGGGCGCTCGCCAAAGGTTTGCTCAAGACTTCCGAAAGTCCCCCGTCCCGGTGGCGGGCGCGCGGTACCGTGATCTCAGCAGGGGGATCTGGGGTCTCCCGAAGTCCGAAATGACGTATGACCAATTCCTGGGGAGTCTCACATGTCTGTCATGACGTACGCTCAACCGCGCACTCGCAACACCTTCGGGAACGTCGCGCTCGCGCTCACCGTTCTCGGCGGTCTCGCCGTCGCCGCGGCGCTTCTGCTCTCGCCGGCCGTGCTCTACCTGGCGCTCCCGCTGCTGGCGGCGGCGCTCGTGCTGGCCATCGTCGGCCTCACCCGGCCGTTCACGCCCAAGGCCGCCGCGATCGCCGCCCTCGTGCTCAGCGTCGTGCTGGCCGCCGCCGCTCCGGTGGTCTGGGGCGTCATCAACATCTTCACGCTCATCCAGCGCTGATCGGCCGACGGGGTGGAGGGCCCCGTCGACGATCCGCAGTGATGGCAGGGGGTGCGGTTCGCGCGATCTGGACGCGAACCGCACCGGCAGCCTCGGACGCACGGCCGGTGGCCGTCCGTCCGATCGGCGGAGGGGATGACGTCTTCCCCACCGCCGTGCACGGTGTCCCGGGGCACC
>DATMTQ010000158.1:0-18785 GCA_035564095.1 Microbacterium sp.
GCCGCATCGACGTCCTCTACGCCATGCTCCGCGACGGCACCGAATACGACCCCCACCACGCCATCGCCGCTTGACAACGACATAAGGACACACAAGAATTTGAGAATGTACGCGATCACCGTGATCACAATGTGCTCAAAAGCCGCGGAATTCCGCCGGTTTCGAACGATTTCCGCGCTGCATAAGGGTCTCAAGTAGGGTTGGAATCCCTCACTCGCCACGGACACGAAAAGCCCCGGTCTGACTCGGAATCCGTAATCAGGCCGGGGCTTTCTCGATGCCTCATGCGGCCGGCACGACGCTCGCAGGTCATCGCCTCGACGCCGACCCGACGAGCTGCGCACACGACGACAGACACGCCCCACGATCGGTGCGCCGAACAACGCATCGGTCGGCCGGACCGCCTAGACTTCGAGAAGCCTCGGCAATCGCACCCCCAGGAACGCGAAGACGATGGTTAGATCCCCGGGGGTTGAGCGATCCCCAGCGTTCCCCCCGGGGATCGAATCCCCGCGTTTCGTCACGGGTCGTGTGGAGTACTCCCCCGCTGCCCGCCCCTTATCAGCTGCCGAAGTGCTCGACCTCGTCGCTGTCGATCGCGCTCGGCAGGCGCAGCAGCGCGCCTTCGAAGCGGCACGTCGCGGCGGCGACGTCCATGGCGCGGCGGAGGGCGGCATCCCACTCGTCTTCGCCTTCGGGTGAATCCTGGACGAGGGATGCCGCGATCGCCGAGAGCACCGCATCGCCGGCGCCCATCGTGTCGACGATGCGTCCCGGGAGCTTCGCGATCGGCGCGGTGACGGCGACACCGGCCGCATCGAGCGCGGCCCCGGCCGGCCCATAGGTGGCGAGCACCACCTCGGCGCCGAGGTCGCGCAACCGGTCGCTGACGGCATCCAGCGGCTCACGATAGAGAAGAGCGGCATCGTCCTCACCGATCTTCACCAGCCGCGCCCGGGTCGCGAGCCGCTCGAATCCGCGCACGAACTCGTCGAAGTCGCGCATCATGCCGGTGCGCGGGTTCGGATCGATCGCAAGCGGGGTCTCGCCGATCGCGTCGGCGAGCGCCTGCGCCTGGTCGGGGTCGTCGAGCGGAAAGCAGCTGACCACGACCAGGTCGGCATCCTGGCACGCTCGCCGTTCGTCGTCGCCGAACACGACGGCGCGGTGCTGCGCCGCCTCGTTGAACACGTAGACCGGCTCACCGCCGGTGCGCGTCGACACCGCCCGCGACGAGCCGAGCGGGCCGGGCGAGGCGAGCAGGTCCACCCCGTAGTCGTGCAGGTAGCTGCGGATGTGGCCGCCGGGTTCGTCGTCGCCCACCATCGCGATGAGCGTCACGGGCACGCCGAGCCGGGTGAGCCCGATCGCGACGTTCAGCGCGGCCCCGCCGACGAACTCGCGCACTCCGCGATCGTCGCGCAGTTCGTCGATCAGGGCGTCGCCGACGACGACCACCCTCACGACGAGACGCCCTTGACGGCGTACTCGCGGACGCTCTGGACGAAGGCCTCGGCGCGGATGCGGGTTCCGTCGATGCGGCGGTCGACGCTGAGGCGCAGCTCGCCCGGAGCAAGCGGCGCCGCGAGCCGCACCGTCTCGTGGCAGGTCAGGTCCGTGCAGATGTAGGTTCCGACGGATCCGGCATCCCTGCCCGGCTTGTGCGCGGTGAAGAGGGTCACCTGGTCGCCGGGCTGCATGGTGTGGCAGAGGTTGCACATCGCCGATCGGGCACGCGATCTTCCCTCAGCAGCACGCAGCACGACCCCGACCGCGTCGCCGTCGTGCTCGACGATCAGATACCCCCGGCCGCGGGTGCGCGGGTCGCGCCAGGCGAGGAAGTCGAGGTGGTCCCAGTCCAGCAGCAGGAAGTCATGCGGCACCGTCATGATCCGCAGATCGTCCGCGTCGGCGTTGATCAGCGAATCCCGGACGTCCGCTTCGGTCATCGGGAACATGGTTGCCAGTCTACGAACGGCCCGGCGCCGTGGGCTGTTCGCCTGTGATCCCCCGGATGCCTCGGTAGGCTGGAGACATGGCTGACTCGAGTTTCGACATCGTCTCCAAGGTGGATCACCAGGAGGCCGACAACGCGCTGAACCAGGCCCGCAAGGAGGTCGAGCAGCGCTACGACTTCAAGGGCACGGGCGCGTCGATCGAGTGGTCGGGCGAGAGCATCCTCATCAAAGCGAGCACCGAAGAGCGTGCCAAGGCGGTGCTCGACGTCTTCCAGTCCAAGCTCATCAAGCGCGGCATCTCGCTGAAGAGCCTGGACACCGGCGAGCCGGTGCAGGGCGGCAAGGAGGTGCGCATCACCTCCACCCTCAAGGACGGCATCTCGCAGGAGAACGCCAAGAAGATCGGCAAGATCATCCGCGATGAGGGCCCCAAGGGCGTGAAGTCGCAGATCCAGGGCGACGAACTGCGCGTGCAGTCCAAGAGCCGCGACGACCTGCAGGAGGTGCAGCGCCTGCTGCGCGCGGCCGACCTCGACGTCGACCTGCAGTTCACCAATTACCGCTGATCGCTCTTCCCTTCGAGACGAGGATGACGCGTGCCCTCGACCTTCATGCTCGTCACCGAGACGCCGTACCCGGTCGAGGCGCTCTTCGACGTCTCCCTCGACATCGACGCGCACATGGCCTCGATGGCGGCATCCGGTGAGAGTGCCGTCGCCGGCGTGACGTCGGGGCGGATCGGACTCGGTGAGACCGTCACGTGGCGCGCGCGCCACTTCGGCGTCTGGTTCACGATGACGTCGAAGATCACAGCCCTCGAGCGGCCGACCTCGTTCGTCGATCAGCAGGTGCGCGGTCCGTTCAGGATGTTCGTCCACGAGCACACGTTCGAGCCCCTCGGTGACGGATCACGGATGACCGACCGGATCACGGTCGGCTCGCCCGTCCTCGGACGGCTGGCCGAGCGGGCGATCCTCGTGCCGTATCTGCGCCGACTCATCCGGAAACGCAACGCGCATCTCCTCGCGACGATCGCCTGAACCGGGTCCGAGTCGCGGGGCCGATAGCCTGATCGGGTGAACACGGGTGACGGCGGACGAAGACGCCTCACCCGGATGCCTCGACAGGGCGCCATCGTCGCGGTCCTCGCGATCGCCGGCCTCGCGTCCTCGTTCATGTTCACGCTGGTGGTGCCGATCCAGGCGAAGCTCCCCCAGCTGCTGGATGCCGGTCGCGACGATACGGCGTGGGTGGTGACGGCGACGCTGCTCGCGGCCGCCGTCTGCACGCCCATCGCCGGACGGCTCGGCGACATGTACGGGAAGCGCCGCATCCTGCTCGCCCTGGTCGGAGTGATGATCGTCGGCTCGGTCATCGCGGCCGTGTCGTCGGGCCTGATCGGCGTCATCGTCGGGCGCGCCCTCCAGGGCGCGATCGTCGGCGTGGTGCCGCTGGGCATCTCGATCCTGCGCGACGTGCTGCACGAGAACCGGGTGGATGCCGCGATCGCGCTCATCAGCGCGACCCTCGGCGTAGGCGGTGCCGTCGGGCTTCCGATCAGCGCGATCGTCACCCAGTACGCCGACTGGCACCTGCTGTTCTGGCTGGCCGCCGGGCTCGGCGTCGTGGTGTTCGCGCTCGTGCTGTGGATCGTCCCGGTCAGCGTGCTGCGCACCGCCGGACGCTTCGACGCCCTCGGCGCGGCGGGCCTCACCGTCGGACTCCTCGGCATCATGCTCGCCGTCTCCCGCGGCGACGAGTGGGGCTGGGCCTCGGCTCCGGTGCTCGCGTGCGGGCTGGGCGGCATCCTCGTGCTGCTCGTCTGGGGTTGGTACGAGCTGCGCACCGGGGACCCGCTCCTGGACCTTCGGGTCGCCGGACGCCGCCCGGTGCTGCTCACGAACCTCGCCTCGATCGCGATGGGCTTCTCGCTGTTCGCGTCGAACGTGCTCTACCCGCAGATCCTCGAACTCCCCGTCGCATCCGGCTCGGGCTTCGGGCTGTCACTGCTCGCCGCGAGCCTCGTGGTGATGCCGTCCGGGCTCGTGATGATGCTGCTGTCCCCGGTCTCCGGTCGCATCGCCCACCGCATCGGTCCCCGCGTGCTCCTGCTGCTCGGCGCGCTCGCGCTGGTGGTCGCATACGCGTACACGCTCATCTGGCACAGCGACGTGTGGCAGTTCGTGGTCGCCAACATCCTGATCGGCGTCGGCATCGGCTTCGGCTACGCGTCGATGCCGATGCTCATCATGCGATCGGTGCCGCCCAGCGAGACCGGCGCCTCGAACGGGCTCAACGCACTGTTCCGCTCACTCGGGACGAGCACCGCGGCCGCGGTGGTCGCCGCCGTGCTCGCGACGTTCGCCACCGAGCAGGGCGGCACCCAGGTGCCGACCCCGTGGGCGTTCCAGCTGTCATTCATCCTGGGCGGGATCGGCGCGATCGTGGCCTTCGGCGTCGGTCTGTTCATCCCCCGCGGGCACGCGCCGCAGGAGCGGCATCCCTCACTCCCGGATTGACCCGATCGCCACACCGCTTCAGGCGGCGGATGTCGCCGCCGTCGCAGTGCGCCTTCTCAGCTCATTGACCTCCTGCGAGAGCATCGGCAGTTCGCGACCCACGGTTTCGAGCCAGCGCTCCATGTCGTCCGGCCCGACGCTGGTCGCCTGGGCACCCGGGTAGTCCTGGACGAGCTTCGCGACCCGCGCACTCGTGGCGCGTGCCGCGGCCACGCTGAAGATGCTCAGCCGACTCGCGAGTTCGTCGAGGAGGCCGCGCAGGTCGCGGGCCGAGTCGGGCGTGGCGGACTTGTGCGCGACCCGGATGCGTCCGAGGGTCTGCGAGATCTCCCGCGCGGTGGGGTCGGTCGATCGCGCCGATTCGAGTGCCGAGACGTACAGCTCCAGGTCGTCACCGACCGAGAGCAGCGTCTGCCCGTCGTTCTGCAGGAAGCTCAGCAACGACAGCGGGAGTTCGAGCACCTCGTCCTCGACCGCGATCGTGGTCTGATTGAGCGGCAGGGCATAGTTCACCGCATCCACGAAGTCGGTCGGGCTGTTGCTGAGAGCGTTGTAAGCGGCCTGCCAGTCCTGTCGGAAGCTCATGATCTGCAGGGCCAGCACGGCGTTCGCGGACGGCGCCCTGTGAAGGTCGAGCAGCTTGCGCTCGAGTATCTTCATCTGGAGCGTGTACGCGTTGATGAGTCGTTTGACTTCTCTGGGGTTGACGGACGACGTGCCGGCCAGATTGCCGATCTGCGGGACGACGTTCCATCGCAGATCATCCCGCTGTTCGGGCGGCAGAGCTTCGGCTTCGGCGACCGAATTCACGAACGACTCCAATTGCGACCGATCGATGCGCGGTGCCGTGAACTGCACCTGGAAGATCTTCTTCACGTAGTCGGCGCCGGTGATGTAGGTCGCGGCCTCCCCCAGCGTGTCCAGCCCCGTGGCCGGATACTTCAGGTGGACCGCCTGCTCGATGACACGTTGGTCCAGTCCGACGATGAACACGAAGCCTTCCAAGTCGAAGAAGAGCTTCATCGACTCCAGCACCTCGAGGGCTTTCCTCGGAAGACACCGGTCGATGTCGTCGACGAACACGATGATCCGCCGATGCCTCGTTCCCGGACCCGGCTCCTCCGTGAGGAAGTCGTCGACGGACGCGCGGAGGGCGAGGAAGGCGGCATGGTAGAAGCTCTTCGGCTCCGCGGCCGCGGCCGCGGCGCCCCGACTCTCGCGCCACGCAGACGCCACCCTGTTCGCATCCAGCGAGAGATCCACGGCGCCGGGTATCCCCGCCTTCAGAGTGAGCCCTGCGAGCACCGCCTTCGCGGCACGCCCCAGCGTCGCCGCCAGATCGCGAGCCTTGCCGGCCGCTTGAACCGGCCGCTCCGGCTTCTCGCCCCATTCCAGGATCTGCTCGCGCAGCGAGTCGAGCAGAGGGACGATCAGATGTTCCTCCTTCTCGTAGCGCCAGGCGTTGAACCAGATCGGCACCACGTCGTCCCCCTTGGCGACGTCCGTCCGGATCGCCTTCATGAGCGTCGACTTGCCAGAACCCCAGGGCCCGAAGATGCCGATGGCGAATTGAGGCCGGCTGACCGTGGCCACCTCCGCAAGGGCAGCCGCATAGTCGTCGAAGCCGAGGGCGAGCGTTGCAGCCGGATCGTCGATCAGGATCTGGAAGCTCTCATACATCGTGCGCCTCCCATGGACGTGCGGCTCAGTCGCCAAGCTATTGCCCCGCCGAGCCGATGTCCATGGCCGGCGCGGCGAAGGTTCAGCGGTCCTCGAGGGCTTTCTGCGCCTTCGCCACCGCGCGCTCGGCCGCGACCACCTCAGCCTCGGCGGCCGCCTTGCGCTCGTGCGTTCCGGGCCGGCGGGACCGCGCCTCCTCGAGGTTCTCGCGCACGTCGGCGAGCTGGGACTCCAGCTCGTGCTCACGCCGGGCGAGCTCGTCCAACCGTCGCGCGAGATCGGCGACCTGCTGCTCGGCCCGGGAGAGGTCGCGCTGCGCCCGCAGCAGGCCCTGTTCGGCTTCGCGCACCGCAGCTTCGGCATTGCGCCGCTCCCGACGCGCCTTCACCTCATCGGTCGGCGGGGGCGTGCTCACCGCGAGCTGCTCCGCCGGCGGGCCGCCGACCGCGGCGTCCCGGTCGACCGGTGCCCCGGACGACTCGAGCTCGCGGACGAGCCGTCCCGAGGCGACGACGGCCGCGGCATCCGGATCGAAGAATGCCGCCGCGATCGTCTGCCGCACAGCCTCCGCCGTGGAGGGGCTCACCCGCCCGCCGCGTGCGGACGCCAGCTCCACCGCCTCGCGGGCGAGCTGGCTCGTGAGCGCCCGGCGCTGCCGCCCCAGCTCCGCGAGGGTCGCCGCGTCGAGCTGGTCCTGCGCCTCCCGCAGTTCCTCCGCGAGTCGCAGGGCCTCGCCGAGGCGATCGGCTCGCTCCTGGGCGAAGACGTTCACCACCCACGCCGCGATCGACGGCTTCTTCAGGGCGCGGATGCGGGCGGCCTCCTCGCGATCGGCGGCATCCTCGGCGCGCGCGTTCCGGGCGGCCACGAAGTCCTCCGGTGCTGCGGAGTACAGTTCAGCGGCGATCTGCGCCAGGGACGCGTCGGACATCATGCCACCTGGGCGTCAGCGCTCTCGCACGGCGTAGGTCAGGTGCGTCGCCCGCTTCGTCGGCAGGGAGCGGACGGGCTCCAGCTTGATGCGGGATGCGTCGATGCCCTCGAACAGGCGGATGCCGCTGCCGAAGAGCACCGGCGACAGCGAGATCGTGAACTCGTCGACCAGGCCGGCGTTGAGGTATTCGAGGATCGTCGTGCCGCCGCCGGCGATGCGGACGTCGCGGTCGCCCGCGGCCGCTCGGGCCCGGTCGAGGGCCGACTCGATCCCGTCGTCGACGAAGTGGAACGTGGTTCCGCCGGCCCGCTCCCAAGGATCGCGCACCTCGTGGGTGACGACGAAGACGGGGGTGTGGAAGGGGGCGTCCTCGGGCCAGGCGTGCTCGCCGGCCTCGAACATGCGCTTGCCCATGACGCTCGCGCCGGTGCGCTCGAACGTCTGCCGGGCGACGTCGTCGTCGGTCCCCTCCTCGCCGCCCTCGCCGAGGCCGAGGTCCTGCCGGAAGAAGCGCGTCGGGAAGACCCAGTGCTGCAGTTCCATCCACTGCTGCCCCATCAGCTCCTCGGGGGACTGCGGCGCGATGAACCCGTCCAGAGACATCGACACGCTGAAGAACACTTTCCCGGCCATTCGCGGCTCCCATCAGGTCGTCTTCCACACGGTACCCGTGCAGCCTCCCCGCCGCCGGTGACGCACGGAATACCGGGACCCCTCGCCGGGGTTGCATCATCACGTGGCGAGTGACGTGGGATTGAGGTCGGAACGCGGGATGATCCTTCTCGCCATGATGGTCTCGACGGGACTCGTCGCCATCGACTCCACGATCATCGCCACTGCGGTGCCCTCGATCGTGCGGGACCTCGGGTCGTTCTCGTCGTTCCCGTGGCTGTTCTCGATCTACCTGCTGGCATCCGCCGTGACGGTGCCGGTGTACTCGAAGCTCGCCGACACGATCGGGCGCAAGCCGCTGCTGCTGTTCGGCATCGCGGTGTTCCTGCTCGGCTCCGTGCTGGCGGGGCTCTCGTGGAGCATGCCGGTGCTCATCCTCGCCCGCGCCGTGCAGGGCCTCGGCGCCGGGGCGATCGGGCCCATCGCGATCACCGTGATCGGCGACATCTACACGCTCGAGGAGCGTGCCCGCGTGCAGGGCTACATGGCCAGCGTCTGGGCGATCTCCGCGGTCGCCGGACCGCCCCTCGGCGGCCTGTTCGCCCAGTTCGGCATCTGGCGGGGCATCTTCTGGGTCAACCTCCCGCTCGGGATCGCGGCCGCCTGGCTGCTGGCGCGCCACTTCCACGAGAGCGTGCGCAAACGCACCCACCGCATCGATTACGCGGGCGCGGCGACCCTCACCGGCGCCACGACCCTGCTGATGCTCGGGATCCTCGAAGGCGGAGACGCCTGGGCGTGGAACTCCCCGGCATCGTTCGCGATGTTCGGCGCCGGGGCCGCACTGCTCACCGCGTTCGTGTTCATCGAGCTGCACGCGGCCGAGCCGGTGCTCCCCCTCGGCTTGTTCCGCCGCCGCATCGTCGCCTCGACGACGTTCCTCGGCTTCGGCGTCGGCATGGGCATCGCGGGGCTCACCGCGTTCATCCCGACCTACCTCGAAGTCGGTACCGGGGCACCCCCGGTCGTGGCCGGACTCGCCCTCGCCACCTTCACGATCGGCTGGCCGCTCGCCGCCGCGACCGCCGGACGCCTCTACCTGCACTGGGGCTTCCGGCCGACCTCGACGCTCGGCGGCGTCGTCCTGGTCGCCGGCGCCACCACGCTGGCTCTGCTCGGACACACGCCGTCGGCCATCTCGGTCGCCGTGGTGTGCTTCTTCATCGGCATGGGCTTCGGGTACGCGGCCGTGCCCAGCCTCGTGGCGGTGCAGTCGAGCGTGGACTGGTCGGAGCGCGGCGTCGTCACCGGCTCCAACATGTTCGCCCGCTCCATGGGCCAGTCGCTCGGGGCCGCGGTGCTCGGCGCCGTCGCGAACGCGATCATCTTCACCCTCGGCGGCGACGCGCACGACCCGCACACGATCGTCGTGGCATCCACCGCGGTCTTCGCGGCCGTGGCCGTGATCGCGGCCGGCATCCTCGTCGCCGCCATCGCCATGCCGCGCCGCATCGAACTCGTCGTCACCGGCGCGAGTTCCGGCGGGAACGCGGAGAACCTGCCCGATCCGGCGTGACCACCGCCCGCCGATCGGTCACCGCGGCGACTACTCGCTTGCGGTGAGAACGCCCACCGCCCAGCGCCGGGTCACCCGCAGCGCCTGCCTGCGCGGCTCCGCGCTCGAGAGGAACACGTCGTGGATGGCGCCGTCGATCCGGGCGACCGTCACCAGCTCACCGAGCTTGAGGGAGGCCCGCGCTATGTCGTCCACCACCAGCACGGCGTCGGCCGAGGTCATGGCGTCGTTCCAGACCAGAGGCGACACGCTGCGCGCCGACAGCAGCACCAGCACCGGACAGGTCAGCCGCAGGCCGGCCTCGACCGCGCGATGCCCCGTCATGATCGCGTGCAGCCACCCCGCGTGGGTCGAGAAAGCGCGGTCGGGCCGCCATTTCGGCACGAAGCCCGTCGGGGTGGGGATCGAGCCGATCTCGCGCTGCGCCCGCGAGTAGAACCCGTAATCGGTGCCCACCTGCCCGCCGAGCGGGTCGAACCGGGCGCGGGCGCTCAGGATCGGCTGGATGGCGCGGCGCCCGACGGCGCCGAGCTGGAACTCCAGCCACGGGCTGTTGAGGATCAGCGCGGCCGCGACCTCCGGATGCCGGTGCGCCCACAGCGACAGCACCAGCCCGCCCGTGGAGTGCCCGAGCAGCAGGAGCCGGCGTCCCGCCCGGGACCCCATCGCCGTCAGCGCCGCGGCGATGTCCTCGTCGTACTTCGTCAGGTCCTGCACGTACCCGGGCGTCTGGCCGTCCCGCAGGCTCCGGCCGTACTTGCGCAGATCGAGCGCGAAGAACCGGGCGCCGAGGTCGCTCCACATGTTCGCGACATCGGACTGGAAGAAGTAGTCCGACCAGCCGTGCACGTACAGCACGTCGACGTCGCGGAGCGGGCCGGTCAGCCGAGCCCACGGCGACGGCAGCCGTCGGACGAGGGTCGCGACGACCGGCCCCTCGTCATCGGTGCCGAGGGGCAGCGTGAGCTGGACGAACGGCTGCCCGAGGATGTCCGGGATCCAGGCATCCGTCATCGGCGTGTCCTACGCGTCGTCGCGGGAGACGCGCACCATCTCGTCGCGGTCGACGACCTTGACGCGCGCCCGCCCGTGCGGCTCGCCCAGCCCGATCTCATGCTCGTCGAGGCGGTGCCAGCCGTCGAGATCGGTCCACTCCACGCCGCGCGATTCGAGCAGCGCCGGGATGGACGCCTCCTGCGGGTGCGCCGGCTGCCACCACGTGCCCTGGTCGTTGATGAGGTTGCGGATGGTCTCCATCGCGTCGGACTTGGTGTGGCCGATGAGCCCCACCGGGCCGCGCTTGATCCAGCCGGTCGCGTAGACGCCCGGCACCCGCTCGTTGCTGTTCGCGGCGAGCACGCGCCCCTCGCGGTTCGGGATGACGCCGTGCTTCTTGTCGAACGGCACGCCCGGCAGCGGGGACCCGAAGTAGCCCACTGCGCGGTACAGGGCCTGAACCGGCACCTCGCGCACCTCGCCCGTGCCCACGACGCCGCCCTCGCCGTCGGGACGCGTGCGCTCGTACACGAACGCCGAGACGCGCCCCTCGTCGTCGGTGCGCACCTCGATCGGCTTCGCGTAGAAGTGCAGGTGCAGGCGGCGGGAGGCGCGCCCTTCGACAGGCTCAGGAGCCGAGGACCCGGGCTCAGGGGCCGAGGACCCGGGCTCAGGGGCTGAGGACCCGGGCTCAGGGGCCGAGGAGTAGTTGTTCACGCAGGGACGCTTGCGCCAGGACTGCAGGACGCGGTCGATGACCATGACCTGCTTGTTGCTGGCGACGGCATCCTTGGACGCCTCGTCGTAGTCGAAGTCCTCGTCGTAGACGACCATGTCGACGTCGCGCAGCTCGCCGAGCTCACGCAGCTCCAGGGGCGTGAACTTGACGTTCGCGGGGCCGCGCCGGCCGAACACGTGCACGTCGGTGACCTTGGAGGCCGCGAGGCCCTCGTACACGTTCGCGGGGACCTCGGTGGGCAGCAGGTCCTCGGCGTGCTTGGCCAGCAGGCGCGCCACGTCGAGGGCGACGTTGCCGTTGCCGATGACCGCGACGGACTCGGCATCCAGCGGCCACTCGCGCGGGAAGTCGGGGTGCCCGTCGTACCAACTGACGTAGTCGGCGGCGCCGTACGAGCCGATCGCGTCGATCCCGGGCACGTCGAGGGCGGCATCCCGGATCGCGCCGGTCGCGAAGATCACCGCGTTGTAGTGCTGCTTGAGGTCGTCGAGCGTGATGTCGGTGCCGAAGCGGACGTTGCCGAAGATGCGGATGTCGCCGCGGTCGAGCACCTCGCGCAGGGCCGTGACGATGCCCTTGATGCGCGGATGGTCCGGGGCGACGCCGTAGCGGACGAGGCCGTACGGGGCGGGCAGGTGGTCGAAGAGGTCGATCGAGACGTCGAACTTGCGCTCGGCCTTCAGCAGGATGTCGGCGGCGTAGATGCCTGCGGGGCCGGCCCCGACGATGGCGAGTCTGAGCTTGGTCACTGTTCCTCCGGGTCAGCTGCTGCGGTCGGCGACGGCCCGAGCGAAGCGGGTCAGGGCATCCTTCACGGCACCGTCCGGCAAGGGTTCGATCGCGGCGATCGCGTCGTGCGACCACTGGTTGGCCAGCTGCACGGTCTGGGCGGTGGCCTCGTGGTCGCGCAGCGCCGTGAGCGCGTCGTCGAGGATGCCGGGGTCGGCGCCCTCCGCGATCCGGGAGACGCCGTCGTCGATGCGGGCGTGCAGTGCGCGGGATGCCTCGTCGCCGCGCGCGCCGAGCAGCAGGTACGGCATGGTGGGCACGCCGGCGCGCAGGTCGGTGCCCGGCACCTTGCCGGTCTCGTTCGGGTCGGCGGACAGGTCGATGACGTCGTCGAGCAGCTGGAAGGCGACGCCCGCCTTCTCGCCGAAGATCCGCACCGGCTCGGCGTACTCCTCGGGACCGCCGGAGAAGATGACGCCGGCCTGCGCGGAGGCGGCGATCAGCGAACCCGTCTTGTCGGCGAGCACCTGCAGATAGAAGGCGACCGGGTCGTCGGTCTCGGCGGGGCCGACGGTCTCGTGCAGCTGCCCGAGCACGAGACGTTCGAACGTGTCGGCCTGCAGGCGGATCGCCCGCTCGCCGTATCGCGCCATGATCTGGCTGGCGCGGGAGAACAGCAGGTCGCCGGTCAGGATGGCGACGTTGTTGCCCCAGACCGTCTGCGCGCTGGGCACGCCGCGGCGCACGGCCGCGCCGTCCATGACGTCGTCGTGGTACAGCGAGCCGAGGTGGGTGAGCTCGAGCGCCGCGGCCGCTTCGACGACCGCTTCGGTCGCGCCGTCGCCGAGCTGCGCGGTCAGCAGCGTCAGCATCGGACGCACCCGCTTGCCGCCCGCCTCGTACAGGTAGCGCGCGGTGGCGTCCGCGAGCGCGTCGCCCATCTTCAGCTCGACGGCGAGTGCCTTCTCGACGTCGTCGAGGCCGGATTCCACAATGCGCAGGAGGCGCCGGGACTTGGGGCCGGCGAACACGCGCTCGGTCAGGCCGAGGTTGCTCGCCAGGCGCGAGCCGGGAGCGGCGGGGCTCGAAGTCACCGTCCCAGCCTACCCGCGGCCGTTGCGCCAGGCATGTCCATGACGGTGATCACGCCGCCGGTTTGACACCGCGATGGAGGGCGACGATGCCGAACGTGAGGTTGCGGTGCGCGACCTGCCTCCAGCCCGCCTCGTACATCCAGCCCGCCAGGGTGCGCTGGTCGGGCCACGCCGCGATCGACTCGTTGAGGTAGTCGTACGCGTCGCCGTTGGTTCCGGCGAGCCGTGCGGTGCGCGGCAGGATCTGCGCGTTGTAGAACCGGTACAGACGGCGGAACACCGGGTTCGGCGGAGTCGAGAACTCGTTGATCACGACGCGCCCGCCCGGTTTGGTGACCCGCAGCAGCTCGGCGAGCGCCTTCTTCGGGTCGTTGACGTTGCGCAGCGCGTACGACATCGTCACGGCGTCGAACTCGTCGTCACCGAACGGCAGGGCCATGGCATCCGCCTCGACGAAGGCGAGGTTCGGCAGGTGCCCGTGCCTGCGACGACCCTCGGCGAGCATCCCGGGCGAGAAGTCGGCGGCGACCACGTCCGCACCGGAGGCGGCCAACGATGCCGACGACGACGCGGTGCCTGCTCCGAGGTCGAGCACGCGCTCGCCCGCGCGCGGCGCGACCGCGCTCGTGGTGGCGCGGCGCCACAGCACGTCGTTGCCGAACGTCATCACCGTGTTGGTGCGGTCATAGCCGTCCGCGACCTGGTCGAACATGCCGCTGACCTCGTGCGGGTCTTTCCCGAGGTCGGCGCGAGTGTGCTCGGGGCTGGTGTCGGCGCTCACCCGTCGAGTCTAGGCGGGCCCCGCGCGCCGAGCCGGTCGAAGCGCAGACCCGTGAGAGGGATTGCCCTTCGACAAGCTCAGGGCGCACGGCGCGGAGCGCAGCTCGGGGCACGGAGCGCGGGCCTCGCGCGCTGAACCTGTCGAAGCGCAGACCCGCGAGGGGGATTGCCCTTCGACAAGCTCAGGGCGCGGCGCGACTCAGGGCGCGGAGCGCGACTCAGGCGAGCTCGGAGAGGCGGGCGAGCCAGCCGGCGGGCACGGACTCGTCGAACGGCGGCATGTCGCCGGCGACGCGGTCGCGCAGATCCTGCGCGAGGGCCTCGAGGTGCGCGATCACCTGCACCGGGTAGCCGTACCGGGCGCGGTGCTCGTCCCACTCGTCGCGGTCATCGATGAACACGCCCTCGCCGGCGGGGCGGTCGACGACGTCGAGGTCCATGTCGATGCCGGTCGGCACGCCGTCCTTCCAGCGCAGATCCCAGGCGAGGTCGATGTAGGTGCGCGTGCGGTGCCCGGGAACGTGCCGGGTGAAGGCGTAGTCGCCGGTGGACGACATGAGCGTCACATTGCCCCACTCGGTGAGGAAGTCCCGCCCCGGTCGGTGGCTGCGCGAACCGGCCTGCTGCCCGAACCAGTCCCCCCACTCGTCGCGACCGAGGTAGACGCACTCGTGCTGCCAGTGCTGCGAGCCGTCCCACTTGCGCCAGCGGAACAAGAGCCGGGTCCCCGGCGCAGGCAGGTCGAGAGCGGTCATGATGCACAGTGTACGAGCGGCTCCCGCCGCGGCGCCGAGCGCCCAGGCGGCACCTGCCCGCGCGTCTTAGGCTGAAGGGATGACCTCGTCCGTGCGGCCGCACCTGATCGCCACCACCCGCGAGATCGATCCTGCGGATGCCGCCGGCGCCGCGGATCTGCTGCCGTTCACCGATCCTCACCACCCGCTGGCGTGGCTGCGCCGCGGCGACGGGGTCGTGGGCGCGGGCGGGGTGCTGCGCTCGAGTTCCTTCCCGGGCGCGACGGATGCCGCCGCCGTCTGGCGCGAACTGACCGCGGATGCCGAGATCGACGACTCCGTGCGCCTGCCCGGCACGGGGCTCGTCGCGTTCGGCGCCTTCGCGTTCGACACGCCCTCGGTGTGGCCGAGCACCCTCATCGTCCCTCGCGTCGTCGTCGGCCGCCACGCCGGCCGCACGTGGGCGACCCGCATCGCGCTCAGCAGCGAGCCGCACGGCGGACAGGATGCCGCGTCTCTGCCGGTCACCGTGCCGTACGGCCCGTACTGGCCCGCCACGGTCGGACCCGGCGTGCAGGGGCCCGAGGGCTACCAGGAGTCGGTGCGCGCCGGACTCGGCGCCATCGCCGCGGGCCGCGTGAGCAAGGTCGTGCTCGCCCGCGACCTCGTCGGCAGCGTGCCCGCGCACTCCGACCTGCGTCGGCTCGCCCGGGCTCTGTCCACTGCGTATCCGGACACGTGGATGTACGCGGTCGACGGGCTCATCGGGGCGAGCCCGGAGACTCTGGTCACGGTCGCCTCCGGCGCCGTCACCGCCCGCGTGCTGGCCGGCACAGCCGCCCGCGGCGCCGACCCGGAGGAGGATGCCGCCGCCGAGGCCGCGCTCGCGGCATCCCGCAAGGACATCGACGAGCACGCCTTCGCGGTGCAGAGCGTCGTTGACGTGCTGCGCCCGCACACGGGGGGACTCACGACGCCCCCCGCGTTCACCCTGCAGCTGCCGAACGTGTGGCATCTGGCCACCGACATCGCCGGCGACCTCGCCGACTCGGCCTCCGCTCTCGACCTCGTCGCCGTGCTGCATCCCACCGCCGCCGTGGCGGGCACGCCGACGGATGCCGCCCGGGTGCTCATCCGCCAGCTCGAGCCGTTCGACCGCGGCCGCTATGCGGGCCCGGTGGGCTGGGTGGACGCCGCCGGCAACGGCGAGTGGGCGATCGCGCTGCGGGGCGCCCAGTTCGGCGCGCCGGACGACGTCGAACCGGCATCCGACGCGCCGATCCCCGTGGTCGCACACGCCGGCGCCGGCATCGTCGCGGCGAGCGACCCGGAGTCCGAGATGCTCGAGACCCGGGTCAAGTTCCGGCCGATCGTCGACGCCCTGGCCTAGTCACGCACGGCGCGGGCGACGTCTCCGGCGCCCAATGGCGCCTGCCTCGCGGGCTGAGCCTGTCGAAGCCCCACACCCGCCTCGCGGGCTGAGCCTGTCGAAGCCCAGCCCCCACGGGATTGCCCTTCGACAGGCTCAGGGCGCGGGCGGGCTCAGGGCGCGGCCGGGCTCAGGGCACGACAGGCTCAGGGCGCCGGCGGAGTCAGCCGAGCTCATCGGCGGATCGCACCACCACGGCGTAGACGTCGCCGATGGTCGCGAGGGCGGCGCGGTGCAGGTCCGCGGCGGGCACGTCACCGGCAGCGGACGGCAGCGACCGGGTGGCGCAGGCATCCGCCACGACCGTGGGCGCGTTGCCGCGCAGGAATGCGCCCTCCGACGTGTAGTTCACGCACATGTGCGTCATGAACCCGGCGATCACGAGGGACTCGTTGCCGGCGGCGTCGACGAGCTCGCCGAGGTTCGTGCCGACGAACGCGTTCGGCGCCTGCTTGGTGACGACCTGCTCCCCCGCGATCGGCGCGACACGCTCGTGGATCGCGCCGATGTCGGCGCTGTGGTCGTACAGCGAGCCCGGCCCGTCGTCGTGGGCGACGTGGATGACGGTCGCGCCGGCCGTGCGCGCCCGGTCGAGCAGGTCGGCGGCGCGGTCGAGCGCGGCATCCCACCCGTCCAGCTCCATCACGCCGCGCGTGTAGGTGTTCTGGTAGTCGATGAGGATCACCGTCGAGACCGCGAGCACGGCGGGCTCGGCGGGCAGGTCGGACACGGCGCGCAAGGTCTGGCTGGGCATGGATCCAGGATGCCGCACGCGAAGCCGCCCGCGAACCCTCACCCGAATACGCGAACCCTCACCGACTCACCCCGAAAGGGCGTATTTCAGTGAGGGCTCGCGTTGGTGGATGCGGGTTCGCGGGGCTCGGCGCCGGAGAGCGGAGGGCCCAGGCCCGGCGCCCGGGGGTCAGGCCCGATTGGGCTTGAGGTTCTCCAGCAGGATGTACGCGACGAGGCCGACGAGCAGGCCCGTGACCGCGTCCGACCAGGCCGGGGCGAACAGGTGCACGACCAGGGCCGCGGCCGCGCCGATACCCCAGGCGACGAACGCCGTCGGGCGGAAGCGCTGCTCGCGACGGCCGGGCAGCCGGCGCGCCAGCACGATCTGGTCGCCGATGAGCACGGCGCCGAGCGGCGGCACGATGACGCCGAGGAAGACCAGCCAGTTCACGAACAGGCTCCACACGCCCACGACGGCGAGGATGACGCCGATGACGCCGAGCACCAGGGTGAGCACGCGCATCCTGCCGCGCACCAGGTGCGACCAGCCGAGGGCGCCGTTGTACAGGCAGTGCGTGCACACCGAGCCGAGGTTCACCACGACGAAGACGAACACGAGGATGTCCAGCAGGATGCTGCCGGGGCCGGTGAGGATCGGGGTGAAGTTGCCGCCGTTGGCGGTCGCGTTCGCGATCGCGCCGGCCGCGACGAGGATGCCGCCGGACACCTGCGCGATGAGGCTCGCGACCGGGAACGCGGTGGCGGTCGCGAGCACGGCCTGCTTGCCGTTGCGCGACCAGCGGGTGAAGTCCGCGGTCATCGTGCCGGAGTCGGCGAAGGTCGCCATGATGGCGGTCACCGCCACGCCGAAGGTCATGCCGCCGGCGCCCGCGAAGTGGGCGATGCGGCCGAAGTCGGCGGTCTTGGCGGCGATCACGATCGCGATGACGACCGCGATGATGAACAGCGGCGCCGCGATCGCGCCGATCACTGAGAGCGCCCTGATGCCGAGGTAGGTGACGGCGATGAACAGGATGCCGGCGAGCGCCGCCACGAGCATCTGGTTCCAGCCGAACGCGGCCGACAGGCTCGCTCCTGTCGCGCCGGTGTTGAAGGCGAACCAGCCGACGACGACGGTCGCGAGGAAGCCGGACGCGATCGCATACCCGACGGTGCCGAAGGTCTCGGTCGCCTGCAGCGCGAAGCTCTTGCCGGTCTGGCCGGCACGGTAGCTCAGCAGGCTCACGTACACGAACATGATCGCGTTCGCCACGAGGATCGCGGCCAGACCCTGCCAGAAGCCGAGCATGGCGACGACGAGGCCGCCGGGCACCGCGTTGGTCAGGATCATCGGGAAGCCGAACCAGACCGCCGAGACCGTCAGCAGCGACTTGCGATGCGACTGCGGGACGGGGGTGTGCTCGAACTCGGATTCGAGCTTGGACGTGGCTTCGACAGCCGTGTCAGTGGATGCCATCGGGATTCTCCTCGAGTGTCAGGCGGGGTCTTGGCGGTGGGTGAGGACGGAGGCGGTCACGACGTCCCGCGGAGCAGCTGCTCCAGGTGGATGCCGGCGCAAGGGTCGGGTCGCCGAGGCGCGCGGAGCGCAGGTGGCGCTGCAGGCGACCGCGTGGCCGATCCCGGGATACCAAGACTGCGGAGGGCGGGCGCCCAGGACACGGCGTCGGCCAACGAGATGTCTCCGGACAGGAGCCGGATGCCGGCGGCGTCGAGGTGCCGGTGGCCGACCTGACGGGACACCGAATGAACGTGTGCGGCGCAGGGTCTGCGCAGCAGCACGGCGAGTTCGGCATCGAGCGAAACGGCCGCAGCCAGGCGCTCGCACGTCGACATCGACAATGGGACCTCCGGGTGGATCTGTATAGATCCTAGACTCCGGTATACCAAAGCGTCTACCCTGGATGTCTCGGCGCCCGTCGGAAGTCGAAGGAGACCACGAGATGCGTGTTGTCGTCGCCCTGGGCGGAAACGCCCTCGCCCGTCGCGGGGAGCCCATGACGGCCGACCGCCTGCGCGCCAACGTGCGCTCCACCTGCCAGGCGCTGGCGGCGCTCGCCCGTGACAATGAGATGGTGATCACGCACGGCAACGGCCCGCAGGTGGGGCTCCTGGCGTTGCAGAACCTCGCCTATCAGGATGTCGCGGCGTATCCGCTGGACATCCTGGGTGCGGAGACCCAGGGCATGATCGGGTACGTCGTTCAGCAGGAGCTCTCCAACGCGCTCGGCGGGGAGCGCGAGGTCGCGGCG
>DATMTQ010000159.1:0-13781 GCA_035564095.1 Microbacterium sp.
CCGCACACGCCGACGTTGACGGATATCGCGTCGTTCCGGCCGGCGACACCCTCGCTGACGGTGGAGCCGGGCGGGTTCGGGATCGTGGGCCGGCCCACGAACTTCGTCGCATCCGCGACCGCGCACACCCTCACCGGGCGACTGTTCGACCTGCCCGTCACCGTCCGGTTCACCCCGGCCGCATACCGGTTCGACTACGGCGACGGCACCACCCGCACCACCACCACCGCGGGCACCACCTGGAAAACCGCCGACGCACCCCTGTTCACCCGCACCGCCACCAGCCACACCTACACGAACAAAGCCCTCGTCACCGCGCGCGTCACGGTCGCATACACGGCCCAGGTCGCATTCACCGGATACCCCGGCTGGTACGACGTGACCGGCCACGTGCTCGCCCCCACCCCGACCCGGCAATTCCAGCTGTACGTGGCCCACACCGTCCTCGTCGAGCACACCTGCGACGAAGACCCCCACGGACCCGGCTGCCCCGCCACCACCCCCTGATCGCGCGTGCCGCGGGGGATGTCGGAACCCCGGGCTACTGTCGTTGACGTGAGATACGTCGAAGCCGAGAACCGCGTGATCTGGAGCGCGAGCGACCTCAAGGCCGCCGCCGAGTGCGAGTTCGCCTGGCTTCGCGCCATCGATGCCAGACTGGGCCGGGTCGAGCCGGTCGAAGACCCGGCGGATGCCACCCTCGAGCGTGCTGCGCGCCTCGGCACTGAGCACGAACGACGCGTGCTGCAGCGGTACCGGGACCGGTTCGGCGCCCGCGTGGTCGAGGTCGCCGACACTCGCTCGTCGGATGTGGAGGGGCTCGCCGCCGCGGTCGCCCAGACCATCGACGCTCTGCGCGACGACACCGTCGAGGTCGTCTATCAGGCCGCGTTCGCGACCGAGGAGTTCGTGGGTTTCGCCGACTTCCTGGTGCGCGACGATGCACGCCGCTGGATCGTGCAGGACACCAAGCTCGCCCGCCACGCCCGCGTCACCGCGCTCATGCAGCTGGCGGCATATGCCGATCAGCTCGACCGGCTGGGGATGCCGCGCGCCGATGACGTCGAACTGCTGCTCGGCGACGGCACGGTGTCGACGCATGCGCTGTCCGACATCCGGCCCGTCTTCCAACTGCGACGCGACCGGCTGCGCGCCCTCATCGCCGATCGAGCCCTCACCGCCGGCATCGCCGGCGAGGCGATCGCGTGGGGCGACGAGCGCGGCGAGCTGAACGTCGTGGCGTGCGGGCGCTGCCCTACGTGCGACCTCGAGGTCGTGGCATCCCGCGACCTGCTGCTGGTGGCGGGAGTGCGGCCGGTGCAGCGGGAGCGGATGCGCGCAGCGGGGCTGCGCACGATCGACGACCTGGCGGCGGCCACGGAGGTCCCGGAGCGCATGAACGCCGACACGTTCGGGCTGCTGCAGACCCAGGCGCGTCTGCAGCTGGTCAGCCCGGCGGGCGTGCCCGCACCGGCGGGGGTGCTGGTCGCCGCCGGACCGGCGGGCGCGGCGGCTGTGACCGAAGCGCCGCCGGTGCCGTCGTACGAGGTGGTGTTCCCGAAGGCGCTCGGCGCCCTCCCGCGCCCCGATACCGGCGACATGTTCTTCGACTTCGAAGGCGACCCGCTGTACACCGAGGGCGACGGAAAGATCTGGGGCATCGACTACCTGTTCGGGTGGGTGGACGGCGTCGAGCAGTACTCCGCGCTGTGGGCCCACGACTTCGCGGATGAGAAGGCCGCGTTCGAGCGGTTCCTCGACATCGTGCGCCTGCGGCGCGAGCAGTTCCCCGGCATGCACATCTACCACTACGCCCCGTACGAGACCGCGCACCTCACCGAGATGGGCCGGCGTTACGGGGTCGGCGAGCAGCAGATCGACCAGCTGCTACGCGACGGCGTGTTCGTCGACCTGTACCCGGTCGTCAAGCGCGCCCTGCGCGTGGGGTCGCGGTCGTACTCGATCAAGAAGCTCGAGCCGCTGTACATGGGCGACGAGGTGCGCACGAGCGACGTGCAGCGCGGCGACGACTCCATCGTCAAGTACGTCGAGGCACGTACTCTGCAGGCCGCGGGCGTGGCGGGCGAGGCGCAGGCGATCCTCGACGATCTCGCCGACTACAACCGCTACGACTGCGTGTCCACGCGACGCTTGCGCAACTGGCTCGTCGATCGCGCCATCGAGGCGGGGCTCCGCCCCACGCGCGACATCGAACCGGACACCGCGGTGTATGAGACGTCGCCGCGGGCGACGCTGCTGACCAAGGCCGCCGGAACAGCCGACGACCAAGCCGAGGCGGATGCCCTCGAGCTCGGGTCGGCGGCCATCGACTACTACCCGCGCGAGGCCAAGACCTTCTGGGCCTCGCACTATCAGCGACTGCGCGAGCCCGTGACGACCTGGCAGGACACCCGCGACGTCGTGGTCGTCGATGCCGCCCGTTCGCGTGTCGTCGAGGACTGGCATCCCGGGGTGCGCAGCGTCCGTCGACTCGTGATGCTGCAGGGCGAACTGGCCCCCGGCACGAAGCTCAGCGAAGGCGGGCGCCCGTTCGCGCTGTACGAGCTGCCGGCCCCGTACGACACGCTGCCGATGCCACGCTGGATCCATGCCGCGCACATGGTGGAGATCGTGGAGGTGCACGACGACGGCGTAGTGATCGCCGAGACCGCCGTCGACGGTCAGACATGGGATGCGCTCCCGCTGGCGCTCACCCCGTCCGCTCCGCCGATGGCGGGCAACCAGCAGACCGCGATCGAGGAATGGGCGGATGCCGTCATCGAGGCGCTCCCCGGGCTGCCGCGCGATCCGGCGACCGACATCCTCGCCCGGCGCACCCCGCGGCTGCGCAGGGGCGCACTCGACCACGATTCCGAGACCATCTCCGGGATCGTCGCCGGACTCCGCGATCTCGACCGCAGCTACCTGGCGGTCCAGGGGCCTCCCGGCACGGGCAAGACGTACGTCGGGTCGCACGTCATCGCCCGACTCGTGCAGGAGCATCGCTGGCGCATCGGCGTCGTCGCGCAGTCGCACGCCGTCGTCGAGCACATGCTCGACAAGGTGATCGATGCCGGGGTGCCCGCCGAGCTCGTCGGCAAGGCGACGAAGGATGCCGAGGCCTCGTTCACCGTGTTCCCGAAGAACGGCCTCGCAGCCTTCGCCGAAGAGCGACGCACGTCGGGCTTCGTCGTCGGCGGCACCGCGTGGGACTTCAGCCACCCCGGCCGGGTTCCACGCGGATCTCTGGATCTCATCGTCATCGACGAGGCCGGACAGTTCGCACTCGCCGCGACCATCGCCGTCGCGGTCGGAGCGCAGCGCCTGCTGCTGCTCGGTGATCCGCAGCAGCTCCCGCAGGTCAGCCAGGGCACCCACCCGGCGCCGGTGGACACGTCCGCGCTCGGCTGGGTGATGGACGGACAGGCCGTCATGCCCGCCGACCGCGGCTTCTTCCTGGCGCAGTCCTGGCGCATGCATCCCGCCGTCGCGGGCCCGGTGTCGCAGCTGTCGTACGCCGGCGAGCTCGAATCCCATCCGTCCGCGCGCCTGCGCGAGGTCGCCGGGCTCGAGCCGGGCGTGCACCCGATACCCGTGCGGCACGAAGGCAACGCGACGCAATCTCCCGAAGAGGCCGAGAGGGTGGTGCAGCTCGTGCGCGACCTCGTCGGCCGGGAGTGGACGGATGCCATCGACGGCGAGCCGCTGCCGTCGCGTGCCCTCGAAGCATCCGATCTCATCGTGGTGACGCCGTACAACGCGCAGCAGGTGCTCGTCGAAGAGGCGCTCACCGCAGCGGGGTTCGGCGGGGTGCCGGTCGGCACCGTCGACAAGTTCCAGGGGCAGGAAGCCGCGGTGGCGATCGTGTCGCTCGCGGCCTCGAGCGGGCGGGATGCCCCGCGCGGACTCGAGTTCCTGCTGCTGCAGAACCGGCTCAACGTGGCCGTGTCACGGGCGAAGTATGCGGCGTACGTGGTGTACTCGCCGGGCCTCCTCGATGACCTGCCCCGTACGCCCGACGGCGTCGCGCGGCTGAGCGGCTTCGCCATACTCGTGGGTGCGGTGGATTCGGATGCCGCGATTCCTGCCCAGCCCGGTCTCGCGCTGTCAGACTTGAGCTGATCGAGAGGACGCCGATGCCCGAAGAGATTCCGAACCAGTTCGAGATCGACCTGCCCCCGGAACAGATCCCCGGGTATTTCGCCGACTTCGCGAACGTCTGGCACACCCCCACGACGTTCGTCATGGACTTCGTCACCGTCGCGCAGCCCCCGCGCGAGGGCACCCATCCCGAGACCGGCGACCCGGTCGCGATCGTCCCCGCCCGGGTGGTCAGTCGCATCCGCATCCCTCCGGAGCAGGTGTTCGAACTGGCCAAGGCACTCACGCAGCAGCTCGAGTTCTGGGAGCAGGAGACCGGCCGCCGCGCCGCCGAGTGAGCCCGGGCGCGGCAGCCCGGTCACTCCGGGTCCGGCCGCGCCTGAAGCGTCGTCAGACCGTGCCGTACAGCCGATCGCCGGCGTCGCCGAGGCCCGGCACGATGTATCCGTGCTCGTTGAGCCGTTCGTCGAGCGACCCCAGCACGAGGGTGACGTTGTGTCCCTCCACCTGCTTCTCGATGGCCGCGACGCCTTCCGGGGCGGCGAGCAGGCAGATGGCCGTGACGTCCTGCGCTCCCCGCTTGAAGAGGTACTCGATCGCCGCGCCCAGCGACCCGCCGGTGGCCAGCATCGGGTCGAGCACGAAGCACTGCCGGTTGCTGAGGTCCTCGGGCAGTCGCTCGGCGTACGTCGTCGGCCGCAACGTCTGCTCGTCACGCACCATGCCGAGGAAGCCGACCTCCGCGGTCGGCACGAGCCGGGTCATCCCCTCGAGCATCCCGAGCCCGGCCCGCAGGATCGGAACCACGAGCGGACGCGGCTCGCCGATCTGCACGCCCATCGTGGTGGTCACCGGCGTCTCGATCTCGACCGCGCTGACCCGCACCTCGCGCGTGGCCTCGTAGGCGAGGAGCGTCACGAGCTCCTCGGTGAGCTGGCGGAACACGGGCGACGGGGTGCGCTTGTCACGCAGCACGGTGAGCTTGTGGGTGATGAGGGGGTGGTCGGCGACGTGCACACGCATACGGCCAGGGTACTGGCAGGCTGCGTCCCACCCGTACGCTCGTGGTGTGACCCCTGACGCCGCCGATCGCACCGCCATGCAACGCGCGCTGCAGCTCGCCGCGGAGG
Organism: Microbacterium sp.; assembly: GCA_035564095.1. GTDB lineage: Bacteria > Actinomycetota > Actinomycetes > Actinomycetales > Microbacteriaceae > Microbacterium. The sequence continues at coordinate 5,232 of DATMTQ010000159.1, forward strand.
CGCGGGACGCCTCCGAAGTCCCGGTCGGCGCGGTCGTGACGGACGCGGCCGGAAGCATCGTCGGCGAGGGGCGCAACGAACGCGAGACCACCGGCGACCCGACCGCGCACGCCGAGATCGTGGCGCTGCGGCAGGCGGCGGCATCCCTCGGCTCCTGGAACCTCGACGGCTGCACGCTGACCGTCACTCTGGAGCCCTGCCTGATGTGCGCCGGGGCGATCCTGCAGGCGCGCATCGGACGCGTGGTGTTCGGTGCGTGGGACGACAAGGCCGGGGCCGCCGGCTCCCTGTACGACGTGCTGCGCGACCGCCGTCTGCCGTATCGTGCGGAGGTCGTCGGGGGAGTCGAGCACGATGCCGCGGCATCCCTGCTGCGCGACTTCTTCGATCCGCGCCGCTGAGTGTGGCTCCGAAGCCGCGACCTCAGCGCGGGTCGAGGCGCACGGTGGTGAGGTGCGCCGTCTCGCCGACGACCGTGTTGACGATGCGCGCGGGGTATTTCGCGTATTTGCGTCGGTAGGCGGCATCCACCGCGGACTGCAGCGCGGCGTCCGCCGGTTCCATGGCCGTGAACGCGACCTCGAGCTCGGCGCCGCCGCCGCGCACGCGTCCGGTGCCGGATGCCAGCGCCCGCCGGTACCAGGGGTTGTCGGTGCCGTACGCGGATCGCACGTAGAGGTCGTCGCCGGAGCGAACACCCCAGATCGTCACGAAGGGGCGGTCGCTGCCGTCGGGTCGAGTCGACGAGACCTGCAGCTCGTCGGCCTCGCCGATGCGGCGCAATTCGTCGGGTGTCCAAGCCATGCGTTCACGGTACGCCCGGCGGTCGGCCGGAGACAGGTATGGCGTGTCCGGGGACTGCGCGTGCCCCCTTCGGCCACCGCGGCAGGTGCGGCAGCACCTCGACGCCGAGGTATTCGACGTGGTCGAGGTCCTGCTGATCGAGCAGCTGGAAGTACACCCGCTCGACGCCGAACGACCGGTAAAACTCCACGCGCTCGGCGATCTCGGTGGCATCCCCGACGATGTTGTACGCGGCGCGCGCCTGCTGCGGGGTCAGCCCGGCGCGGGCGGCACGGCGCATCACCTCGGCCTCGGAGCGCCCCGCGAACGTCGTCATCGCGAGCGAGAGGCGCAGCGTGGCCGGGTCGCGGTCGATCCGCTCGCACGCGTCGTGCACGTTCGCGATGAGCCGCGGGATCTCGTCGTCGTCCGGGAAGCCGAGGTTGAACTCGCTCGCGAACCGCGCGACGAGCTCCGGCGTCCGGCGCGGCCCGGTGCCGCCGATGATCACGGGCAGCGTGCTCTGCACCGGCTTGGGCAGGGCGGGGCAGTCCACGAGCGTGTAGTGGGTGCCGAAGAACGAGAACGTCTCGCCGACCGGCGTCGACCACAGGCCCGTGACGACGACGAGCTGCTCGTCGAGCACATCGAACCGCTTCGCCGGGAAGGGGATGCCGTACGCCTCGTGCTCCCGCGCGAACCAGCCCGCGCCGAGTCCGAGCTCCACCCGGCCGCCGGACATCTCGTCGACCTGCGCGACCTGGATCGCGAGCACGCCGGGATGCCGGAACGTCACCGGCGACACGAGCGTGCCGAGCCGGATGCGAGAGGTCTCGCGGGCGATCCCGGCGAGGGTCGTCCAGGCATCGGTCGGCCCCGGCATCCCGTCGCCGGGGCCGCCGTTGAGGTAATGATCGGAGCGGAAGAACCCGTCGAAGCCGAGCCGCTCGGCGGCCTGCGCGAACGCGAGCTGATCGCCGTACGTGGCCCCGCCGTGCGGCTCCGTGAAGACGCAGTACTCCATCGCGAGCCCTCTCGGATCAGTCCGCGGACGGGACGATGAACTGGTCGGTCGGGGGCGCTGGATCGGTCGCCGGACGGTAGACGTCCGGCTCCAAGTAGATGACCCGCGCCGCCGGGACCGCCTCCCGGATGCGCTTCTCGATGTCGTCGATGTCGAGGGCGACGTCGCCGAACGGCTTGTCGGCGGCGAATCCGAGCTTCGCGGCGACCATCAGCTCGTCCGGCCCGAGGTACAGGGTCTTGATGTGGATGAGCCGGCGGATCTCATGGCCGTCGAGGATGGCGTCGACGATGCGGTCGTGGTCGCCGCGGTTCGCGCCCTCCCCGATGAGCAGGCTCTTGGTCTCGACGCCGAGCACGATCGCGACGGCGACGAGCAGCAGGCCGATGAGCAGGGTGCCGAGGGCGTCGAACAGCGAGTCGCCCGTGATCACCGTGAGTCCCACGCCGAGCAGGGCGAACACCAGACCGGTGAGCGCGGCGACGTCCTCCAGCAGCACGACCGGCAGCTCGGGCGCCTTCGCGTGGCGGATGAACGCGATCCAGGACTCGCCCTCCTGCCGGCGCCGGTTGCTCTCCTTGATCGCGGTGCGCAGCGAGAAGCCCTCGAGCAGGATGGCCACGACCAGCACGATCAGCGGCACCAGCACGTTCTCGAGTTCGTGCGGGTGCGTGAGCTTCTGCACGCCCTCGGAGATCGAGAACACGCCGCCGACCGAGAACAGGATGATCGACACCACGAACGCGTAGACGTACCGCTCGCGGCCGTAGCCGAACGGGTGCTCGCGATCCGCCGCCCGCTGTGACCGGCGTCCGCCCAGCAGCAGCAGCACCTGGTTGCAGCTGTCGGCCAGTGAGTGGATGGCCTCCGCCAGCATCGAGGCGGAACCCGAGAAGAACCAGGCGATCAGCTTCGCGAGCGCGATACCCACGTTCGCCAGGAACGCCGCGATGATGGCCCTGCTGCCGCCGGATGCACTCATGCCTCGAGTCTACGGGCGAGCCCTGCGTAGGCTGGAGACCATGACGGATGCCGTGCTTCCCCCGATCGCTGTCCTCGGTGCCGGCTCGATGGGAGGCGCGATCGTGAAGGGCGTGGCGGCCTCCGGGCTCGCCTCCGGCGTCACCGTCACCAACCGCACCGCAGCCAAGGCCGATGCGATGCGCCTACCGGGTGTGACGAGCGTGGCCCTCGAGGAGGACCCGGAGGGCAACCTGGATGCCGCGGCCGCGGCCGACGTGGTGCTGATCGGCGTCAAACCGGCCATGGTGCCCGATCTGCTGCGCCGGATCGCGCCGAGCCTCCGCCCCGGGACCATCGTGGTCTCGATCGCGGCGGGTGTGACGATCGCGACGTTCGAGCGGATCCTGGGCGACGGCATCCCCGTCGTGCGCTCCATGCCGAACACGCCCGCCCTCGTGGGCCGGGGCGTCACCGGCATCGCGGCGGGCTCCGCCGCGACCGCCGAGCACGTGCAGACCGTGCGGCGCCTCTTCGAGACCGTGGGCACCGTGATCGAGGTGCCGGAGTCGCAGATCGACGCGCTGTCGACCATCTCCGGATCGGGCCCGGCCTACGTGTTCCTGCTGATCGAGAAGCTGACCGACGCGGCGGCGGGCAAGGGCTTCGAACGGGATGCCGCCCGCCTCATGGCCGAGCAGACCTTCATCGGCGCCGCCGAACTGCTGCGCGCGTCCGGGGAGGACCCCGCGGAGCTGCGCCGCCAGGTGACGAGCCCCAAAGGCACCACCGAGCGCGCGATCGCCGTGCTGCAGGACGCGGGCCTCGACAGCGTGTTCGCCCAGGCGACCGATGCCGCCCTCGCCCGCGCCCGCGAACTCGCCGCCGAATCCGGTCGTTGAGCGAGCGAAGCGAGACGAAACGCGGCCGGACGGTCTATCGCGGCAGCGACGCGAAGCGGTCGACGTCGCGGTTGGTGCCCGACACCACGATGATGTCGTGGTTCGTGACGATCGTGCCCGCCTCGGCGTAGTGGAACGGCTTGCCCGGCGACTTCACCCCCACCACGGTCACGTTGTACTTCGAGCGCACGCCCGACTCCGACAGTGCGGCGTCGCGGATGAACTTCGGCGGGTAGAGCTTGGCGAGCACGTAGTCGTCGTCGAAGCGGATGAAGTCCAGCATCCGCTCGCTGACCAGGTGCGCCACGCGCTCGCCGGCCTCACGCTCCGGGAAGATGACGTGGCCCGCACCGACCCGCTCCAGGATCTTCGCCTGCGCGGGCGTCATCGCCTTGGCCCAGATCTGGGGCACCCCGAGATCGACGAGGTTCGCGGTGATCAGCACCGACGCCTCGATCGAGGAGCCGACCGCGACGATGGCGACCGAGAAGTCCTGCGCCCCGATCTGCTTCAGCGCGTCGATGTCCCGGGCATCCGTCTGAACGGCGTGAGTGACGATGTCCGCCCACTTCTGCACGCGCTCCATGCTGTCGTCGACGGCGAGCACGTCGCGGCCGAGGCGGGTGAGCTCCTCAGCACACGCCGAGCCGAACCGGCCGAGTCCGAGCACCAGCACCGGCGCGTCGCCGCGCAGCTCTTCACCCAACGATCGGCCTTTCCACGGGCAGCTCGAACAGCCGCTTGCGGGATGTCGCCGCGACCGCCGCGGCGAGTGTCACTGTACCAACGCGCCCCATCACCATGGTCGCGGCGAGCACGTACTTGGCCGGGTCGTCGAGCTCGGCGGTGACCCCCGACGACAGGCCCACGGTGCCGAACGCCGAGATCACGTCGAACAGCACGTTCTCGACCGGCAGCTGCGTGAGCTGGGCGATCGTGACGGTCGACACCGCGACGATCGTGGCACCCCACGCGACGACAGAGAGCGCGACGCGCTGCACATCACTGGGGATGCGGCGTCCGAACGCGTGCACCGAGGAGCGCCCGCGGGCTTCCGACACGACCGCCAGGGCGAGCACGGCGAGGGTGGTCACCTTGATGCCTCCCGCTGTCGACGCCGACCCGCCGCCCACGAACATCAGCATCGACCCGACGACGAGCGACGAGCCGTGCAACTGGCCGACGTCGATGGTGGAGAAGCCGCCGGACCGGGTCATCGCCGACAGGAAGAACGACTGGAACACCGTGTCGGCGGCGCCCTCCGCGCCGAGGGTCTTCGGGTTGGACGCTTCGAGGAGCAGGAACGCGAGGCCGCCGAGCACGAACAGCGCCACCGTGGTGATGAGGGTGAGCCTGGTGTGCAGGCTCAGCCGGCGCACGTGCCACCGGTGGATCATCACGTTGCGGATCACCGGGAATCCGATCGACCCGAGGAAGACGCCGAGCATGATCAGCGTCAGGAAGTAGTAGTCGTGGGTGAAGGGCGCGAGGCCCTCCGTGTTCGGGGTGAAGCCGGTGTTGGTGAACGCCATCGCCGCGTAGTACGGCGCCTCCCACAGGGCGGCGAGCGGGTCGACCCCGCCGGCGAGCAGGGCGGGATACATCAGCACGGCGAGGGCCGCCTCGATGATCAGGGTCGACAGGGCGACGGTCGCCAGCAGCGCGCCGATCTCGCCGAGGTGCACGGTCTGGCTCTCGTCCACGGGACCGGCGTGGGCGCGCATCGGGTTCGAGTCGCTCGCGGCCATGAGCCGGGCGCGCAGGCCGAGGCGCTTGGAGATGACGAGGCCCAGGATCGAGGCCATGGTCAGGACACCCAGGGCGCCGATGTTCACGCCCAGGTAGATGAGCACGTGACCGAACGGCGACCAGTGCGCGCCCATGTCGACGGTCGCGAGTCCTGTGACGCAGATGGTCGAGACCGCGGTGAAGAGCGCGTCCGCGAACTCGGTGGCGACGTGGTCCGCCGCCGCGGCGGGCGTCGCCAGCAGCGCGGTGAAGATCGCGATCAGGGTCATGAAGACGATCACCGCGAACCGGGAAGGCGACGCCGTCGTCATGCGGCGAAGCCGATCGCGGAGGGAGACCAGGCCCGCGGTCACCGGGGACCCGCCGCGGTGCGGCCATGACCGGCTGTGCCGCGGCATCCTCGCATCGCCCCCGTTCTGCGCCACCCCGTCATGCTAGCCCGCCCGGTGCGGGCCGACGATGCACCGGAGCGGCAGCCCGGCTAACCTGTCCTCATGGCGGATATCTTCGACGTGATCGCGGACGGCACGCGTCGCGACATCCTGCGCCTGCTGCTCGATCGCAGTTCCGCTCACCCCAGTGGCTCGAGCGTCTCGCAGATCGTCGGTGAGCTCGGGGTCAGCCAGCCGACCGTGTCGAAGCATCTGCGCGTGCTGCGGGATGCCGGTCTCGTCGCCGTCCGTGAAGAAGGCCAGCACCGCTTCTATTCGCTGTCGACGCAGCCGCTCGACGAGATCGACGCGTGGCTGGTGCCGTTCCTCGAGACAGACGGAGACGCCCTCGCCGCCGCGGCGACGGGAGCGCTGCCGGAGCAGGCCGTGCATGCGGCCGACGTCGTCGGACGGGCTGCGGCATCCGCGAAGCATGCGCTGGACAGCGTGCTGCGCAATCTGCCGGGACGGCCCTGACACCGTCCGCGGCTCGCCGGACGTGACCGGCCGCGCATACAGCGCGGAATCACAGGAGTCACGCGGGTTTACACAGGTCCCGCTGACACCATAGAGTGTGCTCAATCGACTGGGGAGAAGGACCGAATGTCAGAATTCGCGGACGTGCGCTTCCTGACCGTCGCCGAAGTCGCCGCGCTGATGCGTGTGTCGAAGATGACGGTCTACCGCATGGTGCACGGCGGAGAGCTGCCCGCCGTGCGCTTCGGACGCAGCTACCGGGTGCCCGAGTCGGCGGTCACCGAGGCCCTGCAACGTCCGGTCAGTGACGTCGGCTAGACTGATCCGAGGCATTTTTTCCTTTTGCCCGATCCCGGACGTGATCACCGCGTCCAGACCCCGACTTAGTGAGGTTTTCCGTGGGTTCTGTCATCAAGAAGCGCCGCAAGCGCATGGCGAAGAAGAAGCACCGCAAACTGCTTCGCAAGACTCGCCACCAGCGCCGCAACAAGAAGTAAGCGGCACCGACACCGAGCGCCTGTCCCCCCGGACGGGCGCTTCGTGTTTGCCGTGTCAGGAGGATTCATGAAGTCGATCACCGTCCAGCAGCTCTGTGAGCGCGACGACGTGCCGCTCATCGACGTGCGCGAGGCCGACGAGTTCGCGGCCGGGCACGTGCCCGGGGCGGTCAATCTGCCGATGTCGGTGCTCGGTGGCCGCCTCGACGAACTGCCCGACGGGGCGTTCGATGTGATCTGCCAGGTCGGCGGACGCTCCGCCCGCGTGGTGCAGGCGCTCGAGGCACGCGGCTACGACGCCACCAACGTCGACGGCGGCACCGGCGAATGGGCCGCCGCCGGGTTCCCGATCGAGTTCTGAGCGCGATGACCACGCTCACGATCATCGGCAAGCCGGACTGCCACCTGTGCGACGTCGCGCACGAGATCGTCGACGAGGTGCTCGCGGAGCTGCCCGAAGAGCGCGCGGACGCGATCGAGGTGGTGGAGGCATCCATCCTCGACGACGCGGACCTCTACGAGCAGTGGTGGGAGAAGATCCCGGTCGTGCTCATCGACGGGCGGCTGCACGCGCACTGGCGGCTGGATGCCGCGCGTCTGCGCAGCGCACTGGCCGGCTGAGTCGCGGATCGCTCCGCCCGTGCGCCGAATTCAGGCAGGTCGCCGGGATCAGGCTGATTCGGGTGGAATCCGCCTGATTTCGGCGACCTGCCTGAAGCAGGCGGCATCCCGCTCGGGGCTCAGGGGGCGAGGCGCGTGGGACCGCGGAAGAGGTACGTCACCTCGCGGATCGAGGACTCGCCGAGCAGCAGCATCAGCAGGCGCGCGAGGCCCATGCCGAAGCCGCCGTGCGGGGGAACGCCGTAGCGGAAGAAGTCGAGGTAGTGCTCGAGACCCTCGGGGTCGAGGCCCTTCTCGACGGCCTGCGTCTCGAGCACCTCGACGCGGTGCTCGCGCTGCGCGCCGGTGGTGATCTCGGTGCCGCGGTAGATGAGGTCGTAGCTGTTCGTCATCCCGGTCTCCGGGTTGCGCATGTGGTAGAACGGCCGGATCTCGGGGTGGTAGTCGGTCACGAACACGAAGTCGTGGTCGTACGTCTCTTTGACGTGCGCGGCGATCTGCCGCTCGCCCTCGGGGTCGAGGTCGCCGTCGGTGCGGGGGATCTCGTAACCGCGTGCTTTGACGATGTCGCGCGCCTCGGCGAGGGGGATACGCGGGAACGGGAGGGCGGGAACCTGCACCTCGATGCCGAAGAGCTCCTGGATCTCGGCGCCGTGCTTGTCGGCGACGGCCTGGAAGGCGGTCTGCAGGAGCTCCTCCTGCATCCGGGCGACGTCCTCGTGCGAGTCGATCCAGCTGATCTCGGCGTCGATCGAGGTGAACTCGGTGGCGTGGCGGCTCGTGAACGAGGGGTCGGCGCGGAACGCGGGGGCGATCTCGAAGATCTTGCCGAAGCCGGCGACCTGGGCCATCTGCTTGAAGAACTGCGGGCTCTGCGCGAGGTAGGCCGTCTTGTCCTCGAAGTAGGGCACCTCGAACAGCTCGGCATTGGACTCCGAGGGGGATGCCATGAGCTTGGGGGAGTGGACCTCGATGTAGTCGCGCTCGACCCAGTAGGTGCGCATGGCGTGCTCGAGCGTCGTCTGCACGCGGAAGATGAGGTTGTTGCGGCGCTGGCGCAGATCGAGGAAGCGCCAGTCCATGCGCTTGTCGGGGCTGCTGTCCGC
>DATMTQ010000160.1:0-12498 GCA_035564095.1 Microbacterium sp.
CTCGTCGGCGGGGTCGCCGCGTTCGCCGGCAAGCCGGCTTTCGCCGCCGAATGGGCGGCACCCGTGCCTGCCGAGCTGGCTGCGGCCGTCGAGCACGCCGAGCAGCGCGGCACCGCCGTGGTCGCCGGGTGGGCGGACGACGCCGGCGACCTCCGGGTGCGCGCCGTGTTCGCCGTCGCCGACGGAGTCCGCGCCGACAGCGCCGCAGCGGTCGCCCGGCTGAAGGAACTCGGCGCGGACGTGGTGCTGCTCACCGGCGACAACGAGGCCGTCGCGCAGGCCGTGGCATCCGCCGTCGGCATCGGCACCGTGATCGCGGGCGTGCTGCCCGAGCAGAAGCTCGCCGAGATCGGACGGCTGCGCGCCGCCGGCCGACGCGTCGCGATGGTCGGCGACGGGGTGAACGACGCCGCCGCACTCGCGACCGCCGACCTCGGCATCGCGATGGGCGGGGGAGCGGATGCCGCCCTGCACGCGAGCGACATCACCCTGGTGCGCACCGGGCTGTCGGCCGCGGTGGACGCGCTGCGACTCAGCCGGCGCACCATGGGCATCATCCGCGGCAACCTGTTCTGGGCGTTCGCCTACAACGCGGCCGCGATCCCGCTGGCAGCGCTCGGCCTGCTGAACCCGATGATCGCGGGCGCGGCGATGGCGTTCTCGAGCGTGTTCGTGGTGCTCAACAGCCTGCGCCTGCGACGCGCCGTGTGACGGTCGTGCGACATCCGGTCGGCCGGTGGCCGCGCAGAGCGCGCGGGGACCGGCTAGACTGGTGCGCGGGGACCGTCGCATATCGTGCGCGCCGTGCATCCAGGATGTCGCGAATGCGCATCGGCTGAGGGATGCGGCATCCCGCCCTCCGCGCTGATATCCGCGGAGGATGCCCACCGGGCCTTCCCATGGTCCGGTCTTTCCGCTCAGGAGGAGCATGTCGACCACGGTCGAATCGGCTTCGAAGCAGGCCACCGCCAAGTCCGCGCCGCGTCGGCGCTCGTCGTCGCGCCGTGACGACGAGGCGCCGCTGATCCCGATCCTCGCCCGCAAGGTGCGCGAGGTCGAGGCGAAGGCGCAGCGCGGCAAGCTCGGCCCCACCAACCGGGTGAAGTTCCAGGTCATCGCGTTCCTCGTGCGCGAGGAGCGCGCCCGGGTCAAAGCCGACCAGGATCTGACGGACGCCTCGCGCGCCGAACAGCTCAAGCGCCTCGACGGCGTCGCGACGATCCTCGCCAAGACGGCGGCCCGCGACACCTCCCTCATCCAGCTGCTCGAGGTCGACCAGGCGACGTCGCCGGTGGCCAGGCGCATGCGCCGCGACTGGCTGATCGAGTCCGGCGCCGAGCTGGCGCCCGACGAACTCATCATCACGGACACCGCCCCCGCGGCGCCCACGGTGGTGCCGGCCGCGCTCGCCGAGCGCCAGGTCATCCCGCCGCGGATCGAGGCCCGCCGGGAGTCCAACCCGTTCCTCGCCCCCGACCTCACCCTGCGAACCACCGTCCCGACCCCGCGCCGGCGCCTGGACGGCTGGGAGCTCATGGGCCCGCTGTACAAGTCGTTCGAGACCGGTGCCGGCGGGGGAGCTGCCACGATGGAGCTGCCCGGCCTGCCCGAATTCGACCGGCTCTCGCCCAAGGGGCTCGAGATCATGGCGCACCAGTCGCGGTTCCTGGAGGCCGTGCGCCAGGGGCACCGCTCGTTCCTGCTCGCCGACGAGCCGGGCCTGGGCAAGACCGCACAGTCGGTGCTGGCGGCATCCGTCGCCGAGGCGTACCCGCTGCTGGCCGTCGTGCCCAACGTCGTCAAGATGAACTGGGCGCGCGAGGTGGAGCGCTGGACGCCGCACCGCCGCGCCACCGTGATCTCGGGCGACGGCGACGACATCGACGCTTTCGCCGACGTGTTCATCGTCAACTACGAGGTGCTCGACCGGCACCTCTCCTGGCTCGGCGACCTGGGTCTGAAGGGCATGGTCGTCGACGAGGCGCACTTCATCAAGAACCTCACCTCGCAGCGCTCGCAGAACGTGCTCGCGCTCGCCGGGCGCCTGCGCGAGCAGGTGCACCACCCGCTGCTGCTCGCCCTCACCGGAACGCCGCTCATCAACGACGTCGAGGATTTCGACGCGATCTGGCGCTTCCTCGGCTGGACCAACGGCGAGAAGCCGGGCCCGGTGCTGATGGAGCGGCTGGATGCCACCGGGCTGACGCCCGCCGACAAGGCGTTCTACCCGGAGGCCCGTGCCGCGGTCATCTCGATGGGCATCGTGCGCCGCAAGAAGAAGGACGTCGCGGCCGATCTCCCCGACAAGCTCATCGCCGACCTCCCCGTCGAGCTCGACGACGAGTACGGCCGGTCGATCCGGCAAGCGGAGCGCGAGCTCGGCCAGCGCCTGGCCGACCGCTACCGCCGCATCGTCACCGCCCGCGGCGACCGGTCCGCGAGCCTGTCGAACGACCGGTCCCTGAGCCTGTCGAACGACCGGTCCCTGAGCCTGTCGAAGGGCGGCGAGATCGACGACGACATCGTGCGCCTGGTCGCCCACAACGAGCTCGAGGAGTCCAAGGCGGCCGGCACCGGCAGCGAGAACGTGTTCACCATGGTCCGCCGCATCGGCCAGGCCAAGGCGCAGCTGTCCGCGGACTACGCGGCCCAGCTTCAGCGCTCGGTCGGCAAGGTCGTGTTCTTCGCGAAGCACATCGACGTGATGGACGCCGCCGAGGCCCACTTCGCGGCATCCGGCATCCGCACCGTCTCGATCCGCGGCGACCAGACCACCCCGGCCCGCCAGCAGGCGATCGACGCGTTCAACAACGACCCCGGCGTCGGGATCGCGGTGTGCTCGCTGACCGCCGCCGGCGTCGGCCTGAACATGCAGGCGGCGTCCAACGTGGTGCTCGCCGAGCTGTCCTGGACCGCCGCCGAGCAGACGCAGGCGATCGACCGCGTGCACCGAATCGGGCAGGACGAGCCGGTCACCGCGTGGCGCATCATCGCCGCGCACACGATCGACACGAAGATCGCCGAGCTCATCGACTCCAAGCAGGGACTGGCCGCGCGGGCCCTCGACGGCGACGCCGTCGACCCGCAGTCGAGCGATTCGGTGCAGCTGGTGGCACTCATGCACCTGTGCCGGCAGGCGCTCGGCGGCGAGTAGGCGCCGGGCTCGTTTGGTGGGGAAGAGGCATCCGGCGATAGTGTCGTCTCAGGCAGCGTCGCCGACCTCTTGTTTCTCTGCTCTCTGAACCGGCAAAGGACACCTCCCCCATGAAGATCGGCATTCTCACGTCCGGCGGCGATTGCCCCGGGCTCAACGCGGTGATCCGCGGCGTGGTGCTCAAGGGCAGCACGGCCTACGGACTCGAGTTCGTCGGCATCCGAGACGGATGGCGCGGCGTCGTCGACGCGGACTTCTTCCCGCTCACCCGCCACGAGATCAAGGGCCTGTCCAAGGTGGGGGGCACGATCCTCGGCACCAGCCGCACCAACCCGTACGAAGGTGCGCGCGGCGGTGCGGAGAACATCAGCAAGACGCTGTACGGGCACCGGCTCGACGGCATCATCGCGATCGGCGGAGAGGGCACCCTCGCCGCCGCCGACCGGCTGTCCAAGGACGGCATCAACGTGCTGGGCGTGCCGAAGACGATCGACAACGACCTGCGCGCCACGGACTACTCGTTCGGCTTCGACACCGCGGTGAACATCGCCACCGACGCCATGGATCGCCTGCGCACCACCGGCGACTCGCACCAGCGGTGCATGGTCGCGGAGGTGATGGGCAGGCACGTCGGCTGGATCGCGCTGCATGCCGGCATCGCCGCCGGCGCGCACGTCATCTGCATCCCCGAGGTGCCGATGTCGATCGACGACGTGTGCGAGCAGGTGTCCAAGGCCTACGACCGCGGGCGCGCGCCCCTGGTCGTCGTGTCCGAGGGGTTCACCCTGACCGGCATGGACGAGGCCTACAGCGACAAGGGGCTGGATGCCTTCAACCGCCCGCGCCTCGGCGGCATCAGCGAGGTGCTCGCGCCCGAGATCGAGCGCATCACCGGCATCGAGACCCGCGCCACGGTGCTCGGCCACATCCAGCGCGGCGGCTCTCCGTCCGCGTTCGACCGCGTGCTGGCGACCCGCCTCGGCCTGGCCGCGGCCGACGCCGTCGTCGACGAGGCCTGGGGCCAGATGGTGGCCCTCCGCGGCACCGACATCGTGCGCGTGAGCTTCGCGGACGCCCTCGGCGAGCTGTCCGCCGTGCCCCGCTATCGCTACGACGAGGCCGCCGCCCTCTTCGGCTGATTCCCGGCATCCCGCACGGATGCCGTCGCCGACTTCAGGCAGATCGCCCGTTTCAGGCGAATCCACCGCGATTCCGCCTGATCTCGGTGACGCGCCTGATCTCGGCGACGGTGACGGGTCAGGATGCCCGGTGCAGCTGCTGCGCGATCGCGAGCTGGATCGTCTCGACGACGTACCCCGGGTCGAAGAACACCTGCTGGTAGTCGAACCGCAGCACCGTGTAGCCGCGCAGGACGAGCCTGCCGTCGGCGCGGATGTCGCGGCGCCGGTCGGCCGCCTGGTGGAAGGCGAAGCCGTCGAGCTGCGCGATCAGGGCGTCGCCGATGAGCGCATCGACGGGCCGGCCGTCGATCCGCACCTGCTGACGGATCGGGATGCCGGCATCCCGCATCAGCTGCGCGAAGCGCGACTCGAGGCCCGAGTCCGACAGCTCGCCCGCGATCTGTGCGAGCGCGTCCGCGGCGGACGAACGCCACCTCACCCTCCGCAGAACCGCGGCGTCGACCGCGTGCGTGCGCAACGCTGACTCCCAGACCGCCATCGCGTCCGCCCGGGGCAGGCAGCGGGCCACGTGGAACAGGACGTTCACCGGCCCATCCACCAGGGCGTGCTTCGCCACCGGAACGGGTCCGCGGGCCCAGTGCACGGTCGCGTCGGCGGTCTCGAATCGGGATGCGCTGTGATCGACGGCGAGGTGGATCCCGTGTTCGGGCACCCAAAGCCCGTGCATGGCAGCCGCCGTCACGCAGGAGACCCGCCCGCCGACGGATGCCGCCGCCCGGAGGCGCCCGTCGCACGACGCGGTCGCGATCCACGAACGCCGGATCCGATCGATCCGTCCGGCGTCGAGGGCGCCACGGACCACGCGCTCCGAGAATCCGGCGTCGAGGGCGTGCGCGTTGCGGGCGATGCCGGCACGTTCGGCGAGCCACGTGACGAGGTCGTCGATGCGGGTCATCCGGCCAGCTTGTGCGGCGGGGCCGCGTCGCCGCCACCTTCGCCGGCCGGTTGGGGATAACTCACCCCGGCTCGCTGTCGGCGAGATCAGGCAGGTCGGCCGATTCAGGCGGAATGCGCCGGAATCCGCCTGTTCTCGGCGACCCGCCTGATCTCACCGACACCCGCCACGTCACACGTCGGCGACGCCGAGCCGGTCCAGCAGCCAGGCCAGCTCGAAGGCCCGCTCCCGCCACGCGTTGTACCGGCCACTCACGCCGCCGTGCCCGGCGGACATCTCGCACTTGAGCATCGCGTCCGCACCCACCTCGCGCAGCCGCGCGACCCACTTGGCGGGCTCGACGTACAGCACGCGGGTGTCGTTGAGAGACGTGACCGCGAGGATCGGCGGGTAGGGGGAATCCCGCACGTTCTCGTACGGCGTGTACGACTTCATGTACGCGTAGACGTCCGCGTCGTGCAGCGGGTCGCCCCACTCGTCCCACTCGATCACGGTGAGCGGCAGCGACGGGTCGAGGATGCTGGTGAGAGCGTCCACGAACGGGACGACGGCGAGGATGCCGCCGAACAGCTCCGGCGCGAGGTTGGCCACCGCGCCCATCAGCAGGCCGCCGGCGGACCCGCCCTCCGCCACCATGCGGTCGGGCGTCGTCACGCCGGTGTCGACGAGGTGCCGGGCGCACGCGACGAAGTCGGTGAACGTGTTGCGCTTGGTGAGCGTCTTGCCGTTCTCGTACCAGGCGCGCCCCATCTCGCCGCCGCCGCGCACGTGGGCGACGGCGAACACGACACCGCGGTCGAGCTCGCTGAGCCGCGCGACCGAGAACCCCGGGTCGATGGAGTGCTCGTACGACCCGTAGCCGTACAGGTGCACCGGACGGGGAGCGGCACCGGCGGCTCCGAACGAGGACTTGTACACCAGCGAGATCGGCACGCGCGTGCCGTCGTCGGCGGTCGCCCACACGCGCTCCTGGGTGTAGTCGGCGGGGGAGTAGCCGCCGAGCACGGGTTGCTGCTTGCGCAGCAGCAGCTCGCCGGTGGAGACCACGCGGTCGTACACGGTGCCGGGCGTCACGAACGAGCCGTAGGCGAGGCGCAGCAGGGGCGGCGCCCACTCCGGGTTGCCGGCCGTGCCGACGTCGTACAGCGGCTCGTCGAAGGTCAGCTCATCGACTGCGCCCGAGACGTACTCGAGCAGCCCGAGCCGGGTGAGCCCTTCCCGGCGGTAGCCCACCACGCCCCAGTCCCGGAACGTGGACACTCCGAGCAGCCGCCGTCCCGCCTCGTGCGCGATGACGACCTCGCGAGGGCCCGCCGGGTCGGATGCCGCCACCCGAACCAGCTCGAAGTCCAGGGCCTGCTCGCCGGTCGCCGCAGTCCCGTTGTGCAGCACGAACAGCACGTCCTGACCGTCGACGACCGCGTGCTCGCTGCCGTACTCGACGCCCTCGGCCCGCGGCCACACGAGCCGCGGCTCCTGCCTCAGGTCGTCGGCATCGACCAGCCACTCCTCGCTGGTGATCGACGAGCCGGCTGCGATCACCAGGTACCGGTCGCTGCGGGTGAAGTCGGCGCCCACCCAGTACCGGTCGTCCGGTTCGTGGAACAGCTTCGCATCGTCGCCCACCGGCGTGCCGAGCTCGTGCAGCCACACCGTGTCGGGCCGCCACGCCTCGTCGACCGTCGAGTACACGATGAACCGGCCGTCGGGCGAGAAGGATGCCCCGGCGAACGTGCGCTCGATGACGTCGGGCAGCTCCCGGCCGGTGGCGATCTCGCGCACCCGCAGCGTGTAGCGCTCGTCGCCTTCGACGTCGACGCCGTACAGCAGCCGGGTACCGTCCTTGGACACCTCGAACGTGCCGAGTGAGAAGAACTCGTGCCCCTCCGCCTCCACGTTGCCGTCGAGCAGCACCTGCTCGCCGGGCACCGGGACGTCGGCGGAGAGCTGCGGCGGGGTCCAGTCGTCGGGGGCGGCGAGCGGAGCGCGGCAGTGGATGCCGTACTGCTTGCCCTCGATCGTGCGGCCGTAGTACCACCACGACCCCATCCGCACCGGCACGGACAGGTCGGTCTCCTGCGTGCGCCCCTTGATCTCGTCGAAGATGCGCCCGCGCAACGCCTCGAGGTGCGCGGTGCGCGCGGCGGTGTACGCGTTCTCCGCTTCGAGGTGGGCGACGACCCCCGGGTCCTCTTTGTCGCGCAGCCAGTCGTACGGGTCGTCGAAGGTGTCGCCGTGATGGGAGCGCTGCACGACCCGGCGTGCGGCGATGGGCGGAACGGGGAGAGCCTGAGCCTGTTCGGTCACCCTCCCCACGCTAGGACACCCTGAGACCTCGCTCCACAGTCGCCTTCGGGTTACGCGATGGGGACGCAGTGTGCGAGGATTTTCCAGGGCCCCGGTTGCCGAGGCATTGATCCCAGGTGAACTCTTCGTTCGCGACGCCGATTTCCGGCATGTCCCTCATTCTCTTCACCCCGAAAGCGAACGGTGGAATCCGCAGCCCTGATCGTCATCCTGGTCATTGCTCTGTCGCTGTTCTTCGACTTCACGAACGGCTTCCATGACACCGCGAATGCCATGGCCACGCCCATCGCGACCGGAGCTCTCAAGCCCAAAGTCGCCGTCCTGCTCGCGGCCGGACTGAACCTCGTCGGCGCGTTCCTGTCGACCGAGGTCTCCAAGACCATCTCGCACGGGATCATCCGCGAGGATCAGATCACTCCGGCCGAGTTGCTGCCGGTGATCTTCGCCGGACTGATCGGCGCCATCACCTGGAACATGCTCACGTGGCTGCTCGGCCTGCCGTCGAGCTCCTCGCACGCGCTTTTCGGCGGTCTCATCGGCGCCACGATCGTGGGCGTCGGCTTCCTGGCGATCGACTTCGGCGTGGTGCTGAGCAAGGTGATCCTGCCGGCGGTCATCTCACCGCTCACCGCCGGCGTCATCGCCTTCCTCGCCACGCGGCTCGCGTACGGGCTCACCCGCCGCGTCGACAGCAAGCCGGACGGGCGCGACGGCTTCCGGTTCGGGCAGATCTTCACCTCGTCGCTGGTCGCGCTCGCGCACGGCACGAACGACGCGCAGAAGACCATGGGCGTCGTCACGCTGGCCCTGATCGTGGCCGGATGGCAAGACCCCAAGCAGCAGACACCGGAACTGTGGGTGATCCTCGCGTGCGCCTTCACGATCGCCCTCGGCACCTACATGGGCGGATGGCGCATCATCCGCACGCTCGGCAAGGGCCTCACCGACGTCAAGCCGGCGCAGGGCTTCGCCGCCGAGGCGGCTACCTCGGCGACGATCCTCGCCTCCAGTGCCGTCGGCTTCGCGCTGTCCACCACGCAGGTCGCCTCCGGCTCGGTGATCGGATCGGGTCTCGGCCGCCGCGGTTCCAAGGTGCGCTGGGGCACCGTCGGCCGCATCACCGTCGGCTGGGTGCTGACGCTGCCCGCCGCGGGCGCGGTCGGCGCCGTCGCAGCCGTGATCGTGCACTTCCTCGGCACCTGGGGCATCCTTCTGGACACGGTCGTCGCGGCCGTGCTGATCGTCGCGATGTTCATCCGGTCCAACCGGGATGCCGTGACCGCGTCGAACGCGATGAGCGAGGTCGCCGAATCCGGTCGGGCCGTCAAGGTCAAGCGCAACCCCCCGCCCACGCGCCGTCAGCGCGCCAAGGAGCGCGAGGAGAAGGCGGCGAAGAAGGCGGCGGAGGCTGAGAAGAAGGCCGCCGCGAAGACCGCGAAGGCCGCGAAGGGCACGGCACCGAAGACCGCCCCGACGTCTGCCGAGCCGGTCGACAGCAACGCGAAGGACGGTGAGCGCTGATGACCTTGTCCATCGACTGGTTCGCGTTCCTCGAGGTGTTCGCCGCGGCGCTCGTCGCCGCCGTCCTGCTGGTCGGCCTCTACGCGGTCGGTCTGCGCCTGCTCGTCGTGGCGGGGCGGCCGCCGGTGGTGGCCCCGGCGGAGTTCACCGACGCCATCACCGTGATCTCGCCGAAAGCGGCCGCGAAGGCCGCGAAGGCGGCCGCGAAGGCAGCCAAGAAGAACCCGCTCACCGAAGGCCAGAAGCGCCTCGCCCTGGTGGGCGCGTACGCCGCGTTCGTCCTCTGCGGCGTCGCGGTGGTGTGCGGTCTGGGGATCATCGTGTGGTCGTCGCTGTCGCACGGCTGACGACGCGCTGTCCGACCCTCCTCATAGGCTGAAGGCATGGCATCCGTCCCCGGTCCGCAGTTCGGTGCGCACGAGCCGGCCGGCCACGTCATCGTCCATCTCAGCGACACGCATCTGCTGGCCGGCGATGTGCGGCTCGGCGGCCGGTTCGACACCGCCGCGAACCTGCGCGCCACCCTCGAAGCCGTCGAGCGTCTGGGCGTGCGACCGGACGCCCTGGTGTTCACGGGCGACCTCGCCGATCTCGGCGAATCCGACGCCTATCGCGCGCTGCGCGCCGCGGTGGAGCCCGTCGCCGAACGGCTCGGCGCGCCCATCGTCTGGGTGGCGGGCAACCACGACGAGCGCCCGGAGCTGCGCCGCGACCTGCTCGGCCTCGAGCCGACCCAGCAGCCCGTCACCGCGGTGCGGGATCTCGCGGGCCTGCGTCTCGTCGCCCTCGACACGAGCGTGCCGGGCTGGCACCACGGCGACCTGGATGCCGCTCAGCTCGACTGGCTGCGCGGCATCCTCGCCGAGCCGGCGCCGCACGGCACCCTGCTGGCGATGCACCACCCGCCGCTGCCCAGCCACATCCCGCTGTTCGACATCCTCGAGCTGCGGCACCAGACGGAGCTCGCCGACGTCATCGCCGGCAGCGACGTACGCGGCATCCTCGCCGGCCACCTGCACTACTCGACCAGCGGCACGTTCGCCGGGGTGCCCGTGAGCGTGGCCTCCGCGACCTGTTACACGATGAACCTGCAGCGCCCGCCGGCGCACGTCAACGGCATGGATGCCGGTCAGTCGTTCCACCTCGTGCACGTCTACGACGACACGATCACGCACGCCGTGGTGCCGCTGGTCTCGGCCGAGACCACGGCCGTCTTCGACGACGCATGGCTCGCGCGCATGGCCGCCCTCACCCCTGAGGAGCGCCTCGACGCGTTCTCCCGGAAACCACTGAGGTGACCGCCGCAGAAGGTCCCGACTCAATGGCCGGTGAAGGCATCCCTCCTGTACACCGCGTACATCAATCCACCCGGGCGGGCCACGTAGGCTCGTCTGCATCCCCCTCAGAGCGTGAAACCCACGAGGAAGCACAGTAATGGCGACTGCAAAGATGCGTACCGAGACCGATTCGCTGGGATCCATGGAGATCCCCGCAGATGCCTACTGGGGCATCCACACCGCTCGCGCGCTGGAGAACTTCCCGATCGCGAAACGGCCGATCTCGGTGTACCCCGACCTGATCATCGGCCTCGCCATGGTCAAGCAGGCGTCTGCTCGCGCGAACAAGGAGATCGGCGTGCTGTCGGCCCAGAAGGCCGACCTCATCGACCGCGCCGCCCAGCTCGTGATCGACGGGCAGTTCCACGACGAGTTCGTCTCGGGCGTGATCCAGGGCGGCGCGGGCACCTCCACGAACATGAACGCGAACGAGGTCATCACCAACATCGCGCTCGAACTCGCCGGCCGTGAGAAGGGCGACTACGCCTACCTCTCGCCGATCGACGACACCAACCGCAGTCAGTCCACCAACGACGTCTACCCGACGGCGATCAAGGTCGGACTCTCGCTCACGCTGCGCAGCCTCCTCGACGAGCTCGACCTGCTGCGCGGGTCCTTCCTCGGCAAGGCGCGCGAGTTCCACGACGTGCTCAAGGTCGGCCGCACGCAGCTGCAGGACGCCGTGCCGATGACCCTCGGCCAGGAGTTCCACGGCTTCGCGTCGACGCTCGGCTTCGATCACCAGCGCCTCACCGAGAACGCCTCGCTGCTGTTCGAGATCAACATGGGCGCCACCGCCATCGGCACCGGCATCACCACCCACCCCGGATACGCCCCGGCGGTGGTCAAGCACCTGCGCGAGATCACCGGGATGCCGCTGAACACCGCCGACGACCTCGTCGAGGCCACCAGCGACACCGGCTCGTTCATGTCGTTCTCGTCGTCGCTCAAGCGCAACGCAGTGAAGCTGTCGAAGATCTGCAACGACCTTCGGCTGCTCTCCTCGGGCCCGCAGGCGGGCCTCGGCGAGATCAACCTGCCCGCGAAGCAGGCCGGATCCTCGATCATGCCCGGCAAGGTCAACCCGGTCATCCCCGAGGTCGTCAACCAGGTCGCGTTCGCGGTCGCCGGCGCCGACCTCACCGTCACCATGGCGGCCGAGGCGGGCCAGCTGCAGCTGAACGCATTCGAGCCGGTCATCGCCCACTCGATCTTCCAGTCGATCACGTGGATGCGCCAGGCCATGTGGACGCTGCGCGTCAACTGCGTCGAGGGCATCACCGCCAACCGCGAGCGACTGGGCGCGATGGTCGGCCAGTCCGTCGGCGTCATCACCGCGCTCACGCCGTTCATCGGCTACGCGGCCTCCGCGGCGCTCGCCAAGACCGCGCTGCTGACCCACCGCAACGTCGCCGACCTCGTCGTCGAGGCGGGCCTGATGTCACGCGAAGAGGTCACCAAGCAGCTCGCGCCCGC
Organism: Microbacterium sp.; assembly: GCA_035564095.1. GTDB lineage: Bacteria > Actinomycetota > Actinomycetes > Actinomycetales > Microbacteriaceae > Microbacterium. Next base: position 11,893 of record DATMTQ010000160.1, read on the forward strand.
GCGCTTGTCCGGCCTCGAGGCGATCACGGCGGCGATCCCCGTGGTCAAGCAGGCCGCGGAGAACGTCGTCGTGGACGGCGTCGGGGCATAATTCCCGTCTCAGCCTCCCGCGTTGGGCGGGGACCTTCGATAAGCTCGACAGGTCCCTGCCCATCGCATTTCTAGGGGGAAAACATGAGCGATTCGCAGATTCCGGGCGCAGGTCCCGGCGAAAACCCGAACGACCAGCCGCCCGCACCGGCGACTCCTCTGCCGTCGGAGCAGGCGTCGCCGACTCCGCCGCCGGCTCCGCCCGCCTACCAGGCCGCACCGACGTACGCGCCGGTCACTGCGACGAGCTATCCGGGCAAGACGCTGGGAATCGTGGCGCTCGTGCTTTCGTGCATCTTCTTCCTCGGCATCTCCGTGCTGGTCGGATTGATCCTCGGCATCGTCGCCCGGGTGCAGAGCAGCAAGGCCGGATACAAGAACGGCCCCGCGCTCGCCGCGATCATCGTCGGCGCCGTGCTCACCGTGGTCGGCATCATCGCGATCATCGTGATCGTCGCGGTCGGTGCGGCGGCGCTCAGCCAGATGTGCACCGAACTCGGCCCGGGCATCCACCAC
>DATMTQ010000161.1:0-2940 GCA_035564095.1 Microbacterium sp.
CGTCGACGGCGGGATGCGGCGCCGTGCGCAGGGTGCCGTCCGGAGCGGACCAGACCCGGCGGGGCAGCGAGATCGCGCCCGCCCAGCCGGCTTCCTGCCACGCCGCGTCGGCGCGGCCCTCGGTGATCCAGCCCCACAGCACCGGACCGGTGGAGTGCTCGCGCAGCACCGAGGCTGCGTAGAAGTTCGCGCCGTGGTCGACGCGGCGCGGTGCCGGCGTGCCGTCGGCGAGGGGGAACGAGAGTACGTGCCCGATGCCGCCGTCGAAGGTCCACGCCGACACCACCGCCACCTCGCCGGCATCCGTCGGCACGATCTGCGGGCACTCCCACGCGTCGCCGGTGTCCTCGCCCTCTACCGTCGCGCGTGCGAGGCGGGCCGCATCTCCCGACTGCTCCCACGCGAGGCCGTCCCGGCTGCGGTAGCGGCGGATCGCGGCCGATCCGTCCGCCCGGCCCGACCCGACCACCAACGTCAGCGCGTCGCCGTCGCGAAACACGAACGGGTCGCGGAACATCGTGACCTGCTCGTCGTCCGCGGGGTCGGCGACCACCTGCCGCGGCGCGCCGAACGTCCCCCCGCCATCGGTCGAGACGGCCCGCAGCACCGACTGGTACGCGTCGCCGGCGCGCTTGCCCGAGTAGAACGCGACCACCTCGTCGCCGTCGGCGAGGGTGTTGCCCGACCAGCATCCGTCCGAATCGGGTCCGCCCGGCACCGGCGCCATCGCGGGGCGGTGCAGCGTCCAGCGCACGAGGTCGGCGCTGGACGCGTGCCCCCACTCCACCGGCACGGCCCGGTCCGCCCGGGGGCGCGACTGGAAGTACAGGTGCGTCGCGCCGGCGAACTCCACGGGCCCGTTCGGGTCGTTCACGTAGCCGCGCGGCGTGCGCAGGTGATACTGCGGCAGGTGATGCGCGGGAGCGGGAGCCATGGCCGGATGCCTCGCTTTCGGGATGGATGCGGAACGGTCAGCGGGACGAGCCCGCGGTCACGCCGGCGATGAAGTACCGCTGCGCGAAGATGAACAGCAGCACGCTCGGGATCATCGCGATCACGACGCCGGCCAGCACGACCGAGATCGAGCCGGTGCCGAGGTTGCCCTGCAGGCCGACGAGTCCGAGGGGCAGCGTGAAGTTGCTCTGCGACTGCAGGAAGATCAGCGGGCGGTAGAACTCCGCCCAGAACCCCGAGAAGTTCAGGATCGCGAGAGTGGAGATCGCCGGCGCGGCCATCCGCGCGTACACGTGGAAGAAGACGCCCCACTGGCTCGCCCCGTCGATGCGTGCCGCCTCGCCGAGCTCCCGCGGCATCTGCATGAAGTACTGCCGCATGAGGAACGTGCCGAACGCGCTTCCCAGTGCCGGGACGATCAGGGCCGCCAGGCTGTCAGTCAGCCCGAGGGTCTTGATGATCACGAACACGGGGATGATGATCGTCTGCAGCGGCACCATCATCGTCGCCAGGAAGGCGCCGAAGATCCAGTTCTTGCCGGGGAACGAGATCATCGCGAACGCGTAGCCGGACAGCGTGCAGGTGACGGTCTGGCCGAGCACGATGAGCACGGTCACGATCACGCTGTTCACGAAGAACTGGCCGATCGGGATCTGCTGGAACACCGCGGCGTAGTTGGTGAAGTCCGGGTGCAGCGGCAGCCACTGCGGCGGGTTCGTGAACGCCTGCGCCGGGGTCGCCAGCGAGGTCGTCAGCGTCCACAGCAGCGGGCCGAGCGCGAACACGGCCGCGATGATGAGCACCACGAGGCCGACGAACTTGCCGACCTGGAACGCCTTGCGACGCTTTCCGGCGACGGGGTGCGCCGCCTGCGGGCTGCCGGTGACGATGGTCGTTGTCGCGCTCATTGGTAGAACACCAGCTTCCGGGAGGCGAGGAACTGCATGCCGGTGATCGCGAGGATCAGCAGCAGCAGCACGATGGCGATCGCCGACGAGTACCCGAACTGCAGGTTCTGGAACCCGGTCTGGTACATCGAGATCGTCGCGGTCGTGGTCGCGGTGCCCGGCCCGCCCTTCGTCATGATGTAGGGCTGGTCGAACAGCTGCATCGCGTTGATGAGCGCGATGACCGCGGCGAACAGGATCGTCGGGCTGATCAGCGGCACCTTGATGCGGAACAGCGTGCGCAGGGGCCCTGCGCCGTCGATGGACGACGCCTCGAGCACGTCGATCGGCACCGACATGAGCGCCGAGACGAACAGCACGAACGTGAAGCCGACCTGCTGCCACACGACGATGAGCACGATGGTCACCTGCGCGCCGAACGGACTCGTCAGCCAGGGCACGCCGGGGAGGCCGAGCAGCCCCAGGTAGTAGTTGATCGCGCCGAACTTGGCGTCGAACAGGTACCCCATGAAGATCGAGACGGCGGCCGTGGAGGCCAAGAGCGGCAGGTAGAACGTCGTCCGGAAGAAGGTGCGGCCGAACGTCGAGGTGCGCTGGTTGACGAGCACGGCCAGGAACAGGCCGAGCGAGAGCTGCAGCACCACGATCGCGATGGCCATGCAGATCGTGGTGCCGAACGACTGCAGCACCGGGCCGTCGGCGAGGAACCGCTGGTAGTTGGCGATGCCCACGAACTTGGGCGGGGAGATGACGTCCCAGTCGAAGAACGAGAGGCCGAGGGAGGCGAGGATCGGCAGGAACGTGAACACCGTCACGAACAGCATCGCGAGGCCGATCATCGCGAACCCGAACCACGCCTCCCGCCGGGCCGTCCGCCGCGCACCGGGGCGGCGGACGGGCCGGGAAGGCTTGGCCCCACGCAGTGTCGCGCGCGCGGCGGCGTGCGGTGCGGTGAGAGGAGCGGACATCAGCTGGCCTTCGCCACCTTCTCGAGGTCGCTCTGCATCGCGTCGAGAGCGGCCTTGGCGTTGCCCGAGGAGATCGCCTCCGTCGTGCGCTGGTTCAAGGAGGTCGCGAG
>DATMTQ010000162.1:0-14612 GCA_035564095.1 Microbacterium sp.
GTTCGCCTCGAGCACGGCGCCGGCGGCCCGGCGCGCGGCGTCGACCAGGGCCGGATCGGCGAGCCGGGAGCCCGCGCGGGCGAGAGCCCCGATCACGAGCCCGTTCCAGCCGGTGACGATCTTGCCGTCGATCGCGGGCGGTTCGAGCAGGGCGCGGGACGCCGCATCCGCCCGGTAGTACCCGCCCTCGCTGCGCACGCCGTCGATCCACGACTCGGAGTCCTGCGCGGCGGCGAAACCGCCGGACGGCTGCCGGAGGACGTCGACGAGGAACCCGGCCGTGTCGCGCACGAGGTCGTCGCGCCCGGCGTCGAGGGCGACGTCGAGCAGGCCCGCGTTGTCGGTGAGCATGCGCTCGTAGTGCGGCTCGCTCCAGTCGCGGCGCGTCGCGTAGCGGAAGAACCCGCCGTCGACGTCGTCGTGGAGCGCGGAGCCGGCCATCGCGGCGAGCGCCCGGTCGGCCACCTCGCCGGTCGCGGCCTCCGTGTCCCGTCCCGCCGCCTGCAGGAACCCGAGGGCCGGCGCCATCGGGAATTTGGGGGTCGCGGCATCCGCCCCGCTCCCCGCGAACCCTCCGAACTCCGGGTCCTCGAAGGCGGCCGCCCGACGCGCCGTGTCAGCGAGCTCGACCAGGTCCGGCAGGTCGGACACGGCCCCGCGCCCCGCCTCCGCGAGCGCCTCGACGACCGCGGATGCCGAGGCGTCGACGGCATCGCGGCGGCCGGTCCACGCCTGCCGGACGGCCGCGAGCACCTGCAGGAACGACGGCATCCCGCCGCGCGGCTCGGGCGGGAAGTACGTGCCCGCGAAGAAGGCGCGTCCGTCGGGCGTCGTGAAGACGCTCAGCGGCCAGCCGAGGCTGCGGGTGAAGGCACTCGCGGCCGCGAGGTACGCCTCGTCGACTTCGGGATGCTCCTCGCGGTCGACCTTGATGCTGACGAAGCCGGCGGCCAGCTCGGCGGCGACCTCGGGGTCGGAGAACGACTCCCGCGCCATCACGTGGCACCAGTGGCACGTCGAGTAGCCGATCGAGACGAAGACCGGGACGTCGCGCCGCCGCGCCTGCGCGAAGGCCTCCTCGCCCCACGGGAACCACGCCACGGGGTTCGCCGCATGCGCCCGCAGGTACGGGCTCGCCGACGTCGCGAGGCGCTCGTTCACGTGCTCGGCCTTTCAGCTAGAAGACGTACTCCATGAGCTCCGTGCCGAGCGTGCGGAACGCGTCGTGCGCGCGCAGCCGGTGCATGATCGACAGGTCGTCGAAGCACACGATCAGCGTGTACGCGACACCCGCGCGCGGACCCGCCAGCACGCCCGCCTCGGCGCGCACGCCGGCCTCGCGGCCGGTCTTGTTGAGGAACAGCATCCCGTGCGCGTCCTCGACGTGCGAGAACGGGTCGAGTCCGGTCGCCGAGCCCACCAGCGAGAGGTCGTGCCCGAGGGTCAGCCACTCCGCGACCTGCGCACTCACCGCCGCCGAGACCGCCTGCGCGTTCACGAGTGCGGCGAACAGCCCTGCCAGCTCCCGGGCCGAGCCGAGGGCCAGCTGCGGGGCGTCGTCCGGCCCGCGGCGATCGCGGAAGACGTCCAGCAGCGCCGTGTTCTTCAGCCCCAGCCGGTCAGCGCGGGCGCGCACGGCATCGAGCCCCACCCGGGCGACGAGCGCGTTGGTCGCGGCGGCATCCCCGCAGGATGCCGCGAGCACGGCCAGGTCGCTCACCGGCAGCGCCGGGGCCTTCAGATGCTGCCAGACCCCGCCCACCTCCACCGGGTCGGGCCGCTCGATGATCTCGAGCGGGTCGAGGGTGCCGAGTTCCACCTGCGACGCCACCTCGACCAGCAGCGGCACCACGCCGAGCCCGCCGACCGGCAGCGTCACGTAGTCGTCGCCGGACAGCACGATGTCGCCGCGATCGAGGTCCTGCACGCAGACGGCGACCTGCGCCCCCATCTCGGCGAGCCCGTTCAGCGCCGTCAGCGTCGCGGCGAACGTGGGGCGGACCGACCCGGCGCGCCGGCGCCGGCCGGTACCGCGGCGCGCACCCGTGGCTCCCGCGCGGGCGGCGCGCGAGTCCGGCGATTCGGCGGAATCCCTATTGGGGGAAGGGGCGGCGGCCATGGGCGTCTCGGGTCACCAGATGGTGACGCGCTGATCGGCGTCGAGCCACAGCGCGTCGGACTCGGTCACGCCGAACGCCTCGTAGAACGCGTCCACGTTGCGCACGATCTGGTTGCAGCGGAACTCGTTCGGCGAGTGCGGGTCGATCGTCAGCAGCCGCACCGTCTCGGCGTCGCGGCCCTTCTGCTGCCACACCTGCCCCCAGCTCAGCAGCAGGCGCTGGATGCCGGTGAGCCCGTCGATCTCGTCCGCCTCCTGCTCGCCCAGCGAGATCGCGTACGCCTTGATCGCGATGCCGAGACCACCGAGATCGCCGATGTTCTCGCCGATCGTGAGGGCGCCGTTCACGTGCTCGGCGACGGGTTCGCCGTTCTCGCCGCGCGGGAACAGCACGTCGTACTGCGCGATCAGCGCCTTGGTGCGCGTCTCGAACGCCTGGCGGTCGGCATCCGTCCACCAGTCCTCGAGCTTGCCGTCGCCGTCGAAGCGGCTGCCCTGGTCGTCGAAGCCGTGCCCGATCTCGTGCCCGATCACCGCACCGATGCCGCCGTAATTGGCCGCGGCATCCCGGTCCGGGTCGAAGAACGGGTACTGCAGGATCGCCGCGGGGAACACGATCTCGTTCATCAGCGGGTTGTAGTACGCGTTGACGGTCTGCGGGGTCATGAACCACTCGTCGCGGTCGATCGGGCCGCCGACCTTGTCGAGCTGGCGGTCTTGTTCCACGATGTGCGCACGGCGCACGTTCCCGAGCAGGTCGGCGGGGTCGATCTCGAGCGCCGTGTAGTCCTTCCACACCTTCGGGTAGCCGATCTTCGGCGTGAAGGCGTCGAGTTTGGCGAGGGCGCGTGCCCGGGTCTCAGGGCTCATCCAGTCGAGGTTCTCGATCGAGGAGCGGTAGGCCGCGATGAGGTTCGCGACCAGCTCGTCCATGGCCTCCTTGGATTCCGGCGGGAAGTGCCGCTCGACGTAGACGTGCCCGACCGCTTCGCCGAGGGCGGCCTCGACGATCGAGACGCCGCGCTTCCAGCGCTCGCGGTTGGTGGGCACGCCGGTGAGCTGCGTGCCGTAGAACGCGAAGTTCTCCGCGACGATCTCGTCGGCGAGGAACGGTGCGGCGGCGTGCACGATCGTGAACCGCAGCCACGCCTTCCAGTCCTCGAGGCGCTCCTCGGTGAGCAGCGTTCCGAGGCCCTCGGCGAAGCTGGGCTGGTACAGCACGACCTCCGCGAACGCGTGGTCGCGGCCGTCGGCGACGGCCGCGCGCCACGGCTCGAGGTCGACGCCGACGATCTTCTGCAGCTCGTCCCAGGTCTTCAGGTTGTAGGTCGCGACGGCATCCCGGCTGCGCACGTTGTCCCAGTGGTGGGCTGCGACGTCGGCCTCGATCGAGACGACCCGGTCGGCCTGGCCGGCCGGATCCGCGACGCCGGCGAGACCGAAGATGCGCTCGATGTGCTCGCGGAACGCGATGCGGGTCGCGGCGAAGTTCTCGAGCCGGTAGTACGACTCGTCCGGCAGCGACAAGCCGCCCTGCACGAGGAACGGCACGTACCGCTCCGGGTTGCCCGGGTCGGGCTCGACGAACAGGGGCAGGATGCCGCCCACGCCCTCGCGCTCCAGGTTGCCGGCGGCGGTGAGGAAGGCGGGGATGTCGCCGATCTCGTCGACGGCGGCGAGCGAGGCGGCCAGCGGCTCGATGCCGAGGGAGTTGATGCGCTCTTCGTCCATGAAGCTCGCGTACAGGTCGCCGATCTTGCGGGCCTCCGTGCCCTCCTCGGCATCCTGGGACTCCTCGATGATGGCGCGCACGTCCTTCTCTGCCTGCTCGGCGATCAGGTGGAACGAGCCCCAGCGGGCCTTGTCGGAGGGGATATCGGTCGCCTCGATCCACGCGCCATTGACGTGGCGGAAGAGGTCGTCCTGGGGGCGGATCTCGGCGCTGAGCGCAGCCGTGTCGATCCCGGAACGGGAAGAATCGGTCATCCTCAAAGGATAAGTCGCCCGGCGCTGTGGCCGCGCCGTGAGGGCGCCGTCCGGGGCGCCGTCGCGCATCGTTGACTTGCCCTGGATGTACGCGGCACGCCGGGCGCGGCGTACATCCAGGGCAAGTCACTGTCGGAGGGTCGGCGTAGCGTCGCGGGTGGGAAGGAGAACACAATGACAACCCTTCAAGATCGACCCGGCACCGCGCTGCTGGTGGTCGACGTGCAGAACGACGTCGTCGGCGGGGCGTGGCACCGCGACGAGGTGGTGGCGAACATCAACGCGCTCGTCGACCGGGCACGCGCCGCCGGCATCCCCGTGGTGTGGGTGCAGCACGCCGACGAGGAGCTCGAGCCGGGCACCGACCCGTGGCGCATCGTGCCGGAGCTCGCCCCCGCCGACAGCGAGCCGCACGTGCTCAAGCACTACGGCGACGCGTTCGAAGGCACCGAGCTCGAAGACGTCCTGGCCGCGCGCGGCGTCGGCACGCTGGTGGTGACGGGCGCCGAGACGGATGCCTGCATCCGCTCCACGATCCACGGCGCGTTCACGCGCGGCTACGACGTGACGCTCGTCGGCGACGCGCACACCGCGGGCGACAAGAGCCCGTGGGGCGCTCCGCCGGTCGACCAGGTCGTCGCCCACACCAACCTGTACTGGAGTTTCCAGGGAGCCCCGGGCCGCACCGCCCAGGTGGTCGAGACCGCCGACGTGTCGTTCGCCGAGCCCTAGGCTCGTACGGTGCCCGACGCCACGCTGAACCGCGACATCCTGCGCCTGGCGGTCCCCGCGCTGGGGTCGCTCATCGCGGAGCCGCTGTTCCTGATCGTCGACTCGGCGCTGGTCGGGCACCTCGGCCTGGTGCCGCTGGCCGGGCTCGGCGTGGCATCCGCCGTGCTGCAGACGATCGTCGGGCTGATGATCTTCCTGGCGTACTCCACGACCCCCGCGGTGGCGCGCAGGTTCGGGGCCGGCGACCCGGCCCAGGCCGTCTCGGCGGGCGTCGACGGCATGTGGCTCGCCCTCGGGCTGGGCGCGGTGCTCTCGGTGCTCGGCTACACGACGACGCCCTTCTGGGTCGGGCTGTTCAACTCGTCGGCGACGGTGTCGGAGCAGGCCGTCCAGTACCTCGGCATCTCGATGTGGGGGCTGCCCGCGATGCTCATCGTGTTCGCCGCGACGGGTCTGCTGCGCGGCATGCAGGACACCGTGACCCCGCTGTGGATCGCCGGCACCGGATTCGCCGCGAACGCGGGCCTGAACGCCCTGTTCATCTACGGAGCCCGCTGGGGCATCGCGGGCTCCGCCGTCGGCACCGTCGTCGCACAGTGGGGCATGGTGGCCGCCTACGTCGTCATCGTCGCGCGGCTCGCGCGCCGGCACACCGCGTCCGTGCGGCCCCAGGCCGACGGCATCCGCGGCACCGCCCGCTCCGGCGGCTACATGCTGCTGCGATCTCTGTCGCTGCGGGCGGCGCTGCTGGCCACGGTCGCCGTGGCCACCGGGCTCGGCACCGCGGAGCTCGCCGGCTGGCAGGTCTCGTTCACGATCTTCTCGACCGCCGCCTTCGCGCTGGACGCCCTCGCTATCGCAGCCCAGGCCCTCATCGGCAAGCAGCTCGGCTCCGGTGACGTGCACGGGGTGCGCCATGTGCTCGGCCGCACCGTCGCGTGGGGACTCTGGTTCGGAGTGGTCGTCGGCGCGTTGATCGGCGCGGGCTCCGCCTGGATAGGGCTGCTGTTCACCGGCTCCGCCGCCGTCGCCGGGATGATCCAGCCCGCCCTCATCGTGCTGGCGGTCATGCAGCCCGTGTGCGGCGTCGTTTTCGTGCTCGACGGGGTGCTCATCGGCGCCAACGACGCCCGGTACCTCGCCGCGGCAGGAGGTCTGAACCTGATCGCCTACGCGCCCGCCCTGGCGCTGCTGGTGTGGCTGCAGCCCGTCGGCGCCTGGGGGCTGGCGTGGCTGTCCGTCGCGTTCTTCGGGGTGTACATGCTGGCGCGGCTGGTGACCCTCGGCCGGCGCGTGCGCGGCACGCACTGGATGACCCGGCCCGCGTGAGCCGCGACCGTTACGCGTTCTCGAGGAGCCGGGCCACCGTGCGCGCGGTGCGGCGGTCGGCGAGGACCTCCCCCAGCACGCTTCGCAGTGCCCGGCCGGTGTCGTCGTCGCAAGAGAGCGCGGCCTGGAGCCGGGTGTGCTCGAGCACCCGCTCCACCGCGGGACGGCGTGCCGTCTCGTAGCCGTCGAGCTCCGCATCGTCCGCGTGGTCACGGAGCACCGCGACGAATCGGCGGGCAAGGTCGAGAGCATCCTGGATGCCCGCGTTCAGCGACGATCCTCCCGCATTGAAGATGTGCGCGGCATCCCCGGCGAGGAACACGCGGCCCACCCGGTAAGCGTCGGCGTGGCGGCTGTTGCCCACCACGCTGCGCAGCGCAGTGGCGTCGGTGAAGGGCAGCTCCGCGCCGAGCACGCGATGAAGGCTCGCGCGGAGCTCTTCGACGGAGACTGCGTCGCCGGCATCCACGGCGGCGCGCGGCTCGTGGGTGCTGACGATGTAGAGGTCGGCGGGCGCGCCCGGATCGAGAACCGCCACCGGCGCGATGGAGAAGCCTCCGCCCGGAAGCCTGTTCGGGCGCATCGCCGCCACGCGGCCGACGCCGCGGATGTCGAACCCGTCGCCCTCCCGGGTGATCCGGTCGTCGGTGATCGTGACCCGCGCGATCCGGGCGATCTCGTCGCTCGTGAACCCCGGGAAGCCGATCTCCGCGTGCTTCCGCACGAAGCTCCGGGCGCCGTCGCACCCCGCGAGATACGCGGTCGTGATGCGACGCGTCTCGTGCGCCGCGCGGACCGTGACCGCCACCCCGCCCTCAACCTGGGCGAAGTCCGCCACGGCGTGGCCGCGGCGCACGACGGCGCCCCGCTTCACCGCCCGATCCTCGAGGATCTGCTCGAGCCGTCGCTGCGGGATCGCCAGGAGGTGCAGCGGGTTGCGCGGCCCGATGCCCAGGTCGAGGGCGAGGGGGCCGAACTGGAACCGCGGTGGGGACACCACTCGCAGCCCGGTGCCCGCGAGGATCCCGCGCCGGGCGAGGTCTCGCGCCGACCGGCCCACGATCCCGTTCGCCTTGGGGATCGACGAGGGTTCGGCCTCCGCCTCCAGCACGATGGTGCGGATACCGGCGTGCGCGAGCTCCCCCGCCAGCATCAACCCGATCGGCCCCGCCCCGACAATCGCGACATCCCATCCGATCACGGCATCCGTTTCCGCGTTCACACGTGTCAGTCTGGGTTGACACAGGCCGACGTGTCAACCCAGACTGACATCGTGGGAATCTTCGAGTTCGATGAGCTGCACACGACCGACCCCGCCACGGGGCTGCGCGCCGTCACGGCGCTGCACCGCCTCGCCGAGCGCGTCGAGGCCGTGCACGTCGCCGAAGCGCGCCGCGCGGGATGGTCGTGGGAGCAGATCGGCGACGCCCTCGGCGTCACCCGCCAGTCGGTCCACGCGAAGTACGGGAAGCAGGACCGTGATGTTTGAACGATTCACCCAGGACGCGCGGACGGCGGTCGAGGACGCGCGCAATGAGGCCGAGCGCCGCGGGGACTCCCGGATCGGATCAGAGCACCTGGTCATCGCCCTTCTGCGGAACGGGTACCTCGCCAAGCTGGCCGGCGCCGACGCTGCGGGGGCACGCGACGCCGCCGACCGGCTCGACCGCGCGGCACTCGCGGCGATCGGGCTCGACCTCGGGGAGTTCCGGCCGACCGAACCGGGTACGGGCGGCCGTCGCGTCCGCCATCTCACGGCCGGCGCGCGGTCCGTCCTCGGGCAGTCGCTCGCCAAGGCCGGAGCCGAGAAGTCCCGCACGATCACGCCGCGCCACCTGATGCTGGCGCTGCTCGATCGCCCCGATCCCGATCCGGCGGCGGCTCTCCTGGCCGCCCTTCCGATCGATGCCGCCGCGCTGCGCGCGCGCCTGGGCAGGGCGGACCGGTAGTCCCCCGCGCGCTATTCGGCCCAGCGGCGGCACCACTCGTACATGACCACGGCGGCCGCGGCCGAGGCGTTGATCGACCGCGTCGACCCGTACTGGGTGATCTCCACCGTGGCCTGCGCGGCGGCGAGCGCCTCCGCCGACAGGCCGGGACCCTCCTGACCGAAAAGCAGCACACACGACTCGGGCAGGTCGGCACGGTCCAGCGCCCGCGAGCCGGGGACGTTGTCGACGGCGACGATCGGGATGCCGGCATCCTGCGCCCAGCTCGCGAAGTCGTCGACGGTCGGGTGATTGCGCACGTGCTGGTAGCGGTCGGTGACCATGGCGCCGCGCTTGTTCCAGCGCCGGTTGCCGATGATGTGCACCTCCGCCGCGAGGAACGCGTTGGCCGACCGGACGATGGAGCCGATGTTGATGTCGTGCTGCCAGTTCTCGATCGCGACGTGGAAGGGATGCCGCTTGGCGTCGAGGTCCGCGACGATGGCGTCCATCGTCCAGTACCGGTACCCGTCGACCACGTTGCGGGTGTCGCCGTGCTCGAGCAGCTCGGCATCGTAGCGCTCGTCGGCGGGCCAGGCATCCTGCCCGCCCGGCCAGGGGCCGACGCCGTGGGCGGGTTCGGGCTGGCCCGGGCGGGGGTAGGGACGGCCGGTCTCACTCACCGATCCAGCGTATCCGGCGGGCGCCCGGCATCCTGATCCGCCACGACCGCACCCCTCACCCCGCCCGACGCGACGGATCCACGACCCCGGGCAGCATATTTCGGTGAGCCGAAAAACAGCGTAGCGTTGGGCCATGGCCGGCGGGACGAGGATGGATGCGGGGATGCACTCCCCGTTCGGCGCCACGCGTCGCGCCCGCCTGCCCCGCCCGCGCCTGCCGCGCTTCCCGCTGCTGCTCGGGCCCGCCCTCGTCGCCGGCGTCGCATACCTCGATCCGGGCAACGTCGCGAGCAACACGGCCGCGGGCTCCACGTACGGCTTCCTGCTCGTGTGGGTGGTCGTCGCCGCGAACGTCATCGCCTGGCTGGTGCAGTACCTCTCCGCCAAGCTCGGCGTGGTCACCGGCCGGAGCCTGCCCGAGCAGCTCGGCACGCGGATCCGCCGGCCCTGGGCCCGCCGCGCCTACTGGGTGCAGGCCGAGCTGGTCGCGATCGCCACCGACGTCGCCGAGGTCATCGGCGGCGCCGTGGCGCTGAACCTGCTGTTCGGGCTGCCGCTGGCCTGGGGCGGGCTCGTCACCGGCGCGATCTCGCTGCTGCTGCTCGCGCTGCACGCCCGGCACGGCGCGCGCCTGTTCGAGGCCGTGATCATCGCGCTCGTCGCCGTGATCGCGGTCGGATTCGTCGTGGGGGTCGTCGTCGCACCGCCCGCGCCGGGCCCGATGGCCGCCGGCCTCGTGCCCCGCTTCGACGGTCCGGGCTCGGTGCTGCTGGCGGCATCCATCCTGGGCGCGACGGTCATGCCGCACGCGATCTACGCGCACTCCAGCCTCACCCGCGACCGGTTCGCCGGCAGCACGCACAGCGCCGCCCGCCTGGTGCGGGCCACCCGGTGGGACGTCACCATCGCGATGTCCATCGCCGGCGCGGTGAACGTCTGCATCCTGCTGCTGGCCGCGGCCAACGTGCCGCACGGCACCACGACGCTGCACGGCGCCTACGACGCCATCCGGGCGGAGATCGGCCCGCTCATCGCCACCCTCTTCGCAGTGGGCCTGCTCGCCAGCGGCCTGGCCAGCACCGCCGTGGGGGCCTACGCCGGCGGCGAGATCATGCATGGGCTGCTGCACATGCGGGTGCCGCTCATCGCCCGCCGGCTCGTGTCGCTCGTTCCCGCGCTCGCGCTGCTGATGCTCGGCGCCGACCCGACGCAGGCGCTCGTGCTCAGCCAGGTGGTGCTGTCTTTCGGCATCCCGTTCGCGCTCGTGCCGCTGGTCGCGCTCACGGCCCGCAGATCGGTGCTCGGGGTGCACCGCAACCACCCGGTCACGACCGGGCTCGCGGTGGCCGCCGCCGCACTGCTGATCGCGCTGAACGCGACGCTGCTGTGGCTCACCTTCAGGCCCGCGTGACGTGCCCGGTACCCTGGAGCGCGTGCCGTCCCCCGCCGTCGACGACTATCTGAAGTCAATCTACCACCACACCGAGTGGCAGGACCGCCGCATCACCCCGAAGCAGCTCGCCTCGGTGCTGGGCCTCGCGCCCTCGAGCGTGACCGAGATGGTGCAGAAGCTCGCCGCTCAGGGACTCGTCTCGCACGAGCCCTACCAGCCGATCTCGCTGACCGCCGAGGGCGAGCAGCGCGCCGCGGCCATCATCCGCCGGCACCGGCTCATCGAGACGTGGCTGGTGCGCGAGTTCGGCTACACGTGGGACGAGGTGCACGACGAGGCCGAGATCCTCGAGCACGCGCTGAGCGACCGGCTGCTCGAGGGCATCGACGACCGCCTCGGGCATCCCCGGTTCGACCCGCACGGCGATGCGATCCCGGATGCCGCGGGTCACGTGCACCGCGAGCCGTTCGTGCTGCTCGCCGACGCCCGCCCGGGCCACGCCGGCCGCGTGCTGCGCGTGAGCGACCGCGACCCGGAGGTGCTCCGCGAGGTGGAGGATGCCGGGCTCACCGTCGGCGCCGAAGTGCGCGTCGACGCGCGCGGGACGGTCACCGTGGGCGGATCGGCCGTGCCGATGACGGATGCCGCAGCCTCCGCCGTGTGGCTGTCGGCGTAGTCCGCGGGGTCACCAGCGGCGGCGGGCCTTCGCGGCCTTCTCGAGCGGCCAGCGCACGCGCGTGGCCTGCTCGCAGTAGTGCCACACGCGCGCCCACAGCTCGGGGTCGCGCACGTACCGGGCGGGACGCGACGGCCGGGATTCGCCGTGCACCAGGTACTTCGGCCCCCAGAACTCGCCGCCCTCGACCTCGGGGTCGACGAGCGCCCGCACCAGCGGCTGCGCGCCGCGCTCCTTGGACTGCGCGATCGGCGCCTGCCAGGCATCCGTGAACCGATCGAGCGGCGACGGCTCGTTCACGCCGCGGATGCCGGGGCTGCGGCCGGAGAGCGAATAGCCCGGGTGCGCGACGACGCTCGAGACCGGCACGCCGGCATCCCGCATCCGCCGATCGGCCTCGAGGCCGAGCACCGTGGTCACGACCTTGGACTGCGCGTAGGCACGCCACTGCGTGTAGTGGTCGACCGATTCGATGTCGACCGGGTCGAAGCGGCCGAGGAAGGTCGCCATGCTGCCCAGCCACACCATGCGCCCCTGCATGACGGCGAGCACCTGCAGCAGTTCACCGGCGAGGGCGAAATGGCCGAGCGCGTTGGTGGTGAAGACGAGCTCGTGTCCTTCGATCTCCTGCCGCTCGCGCGGCGGATGCACGATGCCGGCGTTCAGCAGCAGGCCGTTGAGCGGACCGCGGCTGCGCACGGTCGCCGCGGCCGCGCGGATCGAACCGAGGTTCGTGGTGTCCAGCAGCAGGGTCTCGACCGATCCGGCGCCGGATCCGCCCGCCGACACGTCGAGCACGCGGCGTTCGATCGCCGCGTGGGATGCCGCCAGCCGGTTGGGGTTGCGGCCGGTGAGGATCACGTGGGCGCCGGCCGAGACGAGCTGCTCGGTGGCGAAGTAGCCGATCCCCCGGGTCGCGCCCGTGACGAGGTAGCGCCTACCCCTCAGATCGGGCAGATGGTTCGGGTCCCAGTCGCCACGCGCCACGCAACGAGAGTACCGCGCCCGTCGTGCGCCCGCGGCCCCCGGACCGCCCGTCGCGCGCAATGGCGCCTCAGCGCGAGACCACCGCCTCGGCGTCCACCCGGCCGAGCTTGTCGGGGTTGGCGATCGAGTAGATGCGCGTGATGCGGCCGTGCTCGACCGTGAGGCTGACGACGGCGGCCAGCATGCCGTCGAGTTCCATCCGGATGCCGGGCTGACCGTTCACCCACGTCGCCGTGGCTACGAGGGCGCCGCCCGCCTTCGCCATGCCGCCGATGAGGTAGCGGGCGAGGCGCTCGGCGCCGACGATCGGGCGCCGCGCGGCTCCGCGCACCTTGCCGCCGCCGTCGGCGACCGAGACGACGTCGGGCGCGAGCACGTCCATGAGGCCCTGCATGTCGCCGCTGTTCAGGGCCGCGACGAGGCGTTCCATGACCTCCTCGTGCTCGGACGGCACGACCCGCACGCGCGGCCGGCGCGCGGCGACGTGGTCCTTGGCGCGGTGCGCGATCTGCCGCACCGCGGCGGGGGATTTGTCCACGGCATCCGCGATCTCGTCGTAGGGCACGTCGAACACCTCGCGCAGCACGAACACCGCCCGCTCGGCGGGCCCGAGCGTCTCGAGCACGGTGAGCATCGCGATCGAGAGGCTCTCGGCGAGCTCCACGTCGTCGGCGACGTCCGGACTCGTGAGCAGCGGCTCGGGAAGCCACTCCCCGACGTACTCCTCGCGCCGGCGCGCCAGGGTGCGCAGGTGGTTGAGCGCCTGGCGCGTCACGATCCGCACGAGGTACGCGCGCGGATCGCGCACCTCGTCGCGGTCCACGGCCGCCCAGCGCAGCCACGACTCCTGCAGCACGTCTTCGGCGTCGGCCGCCGAGCCGAGCAGCTCGTACGCGACGGTGAACAGCAGGTTCCGGTGGGCGACGAACGGGTCGTCGTCGACGGCGGTGCTCATGCGCGTGAGCCTACGCGGCGCGGTCGCCGGCCGAGCGGGTCGCGAGCGGCGGCAGACCGCACGAGTCCGCGAAGTGCTCGGAGCGGATGCCGAGGGCCACGTTCATGCGCGCGGTCATGTTCATGAACGCGACGCGTGCCGCGAGCTCCACGAGCGCCGGGGCGCCGAGCTCGGCCAGCAGCGCGTCGGACAGCTCGTCCGTCACCGCCGGTGGCGTCTGGCTCGCCGCCTCGGCGTACTCCATCACCGCGCGCTCGAGCGGGCTGAAGACGGTGGAATCGCGCCAGCGCGGCACTTCGCGGATCTTGTCGACGTCGAGGCCGTGGTTGCGCCCGGCGAAGTAGTTGAAGTCGAGGCAGAAGCTGCAGCCGATGGTCGCGGCGGACGCCATCGCGGCGTACGAGGCGAGGTTCGGGTCGAGCTCGTGCCAGCCCTCGACCTTGCGGCCGATGCCCATCGAGTCCTTCATGACCCCCTGGTGCTGCCACAGCACGCCGATCGAGTCGGGCACGCGGCCGATCATCTTCTTGGCGCCCAGCTTGACGAGGGCGCCGAACACGCCGGTCACCTCGGCGGCGGGGATGCGGGCCGCGGGGGTCTGGTTCTGAGTGCTCATGTCTTCCTCCATGTGTGCGGAACTGATTCCTTCGACATGGAGACACCGGCCGTCGCCGATGTGTGACATCCCCTGGGCTACTGCGGGTCGAGCCCCAGGTCGTCGAGGTCGATCGCGGCGAGCCACTGCAGGCCCTCGGCCTCGACGGCGGCCTGGGCGCCGGTCTTGCGGTCGACGATCACCGCGACCGCGACCGGCTCGGCGCCGGCACGGCGCAGCGCCTCGACCGCCTTGAGCGCCGACTGGCCCGTGGTGGAGGTGTCCTCGACGACGACGACGCGCTTGCCCTCAACGTCCGCGCCCTCGATCTGGCGGCCGCGGCCGTGGTCCTTCGGCTCCTTGCGCACGACGAACGCGTCGAGCGAGTGCCCGGCGTCGACCGACTCGTGCATGACCGCGTTCGCGATGGGGTCGGCGCCGAGGGTCAGGCCGCCCACGGCCACGACGCCGTCGACGTCGCGGATGAGGTCGAGCATGATGCGCCCGATCGCCGGGGCGGCACGGTGGTCGAGCGTCAGCCTGCGCATGTCGACGTAGTAGGTCGCCTTCTTGCCGCTGGAGAGGGTGAAGTCCCCGTGGAACACCGCCTCGTCCTTGATCAGCCCGATGAGGGCCTGGCGGTCGGCTTCGAGCACGGCGGTGGAGGCGACGGTCATAGCTCCCGATTTTACGGGGTCGGTGACGTCGCCCCGATGACGGGGATCACACTCATCGCTGCGACGGCATCATCGAGCTTGCAGTCCGAGAGCAGGCGCATTTGCCAGACTCGGTCTATGACGTTCGACTCGCTGGTCTCGCTCTGGCCGGCTGCAGGGGTTCGCGCCCGGGCACGGAATCTCGAGCTGCGATGGGTGGACGACGAGCTGGCCGTTGAGCTCGCATCCCTTGCGGCGCGGGGAATCCACGACCCGGAGCGCATGCCATTCAATTTCCCCTGGACGCGTGGCAGTGCGCAGGAGGTCGCGCGCAACGTGCTGACGTACCAATGGCGAACGCGGCAAGATGTCGGAGCCGGCCGCCTCACGTTGGAGTACGCGGTCCTCGTCGACGGGACGGTTGTCGGGGTGCAGGGTGCGAGCGGCGCGAGCTGGCCCATTCTGCGATCGGTCGAGACCGGGTCGTGGCTGGGGCGAGAATTTCACGGCCGGGGCATCGGAACCCGTATGCGAGCGGTTCTGCTCCACCTGCTGTTCGACGGTCTGGATGCT
>DATMTQ010000163.1:0-1738 GCA_035564095.1 Microbacterium sp.
AGTCTCGACCGACTGCTGCGTGCTGAGCACCGCCCTGGGCGCGGCGGATGCCGGGGTGCGCATCCGGGTCGCAGCCGATGCCTGCGCCGGACTGTCGGATGCCGACCACCAGCGGGCTCTGGATGCGATGGCGCTCTACGCGCCGCTCATCGAGATCAGCGACAGCACGGAAATCCTCAGGGAGCTCGGGTAGAATCGTCCGCGGTCGGCGGTTCCCGCGCGGCCCTGGGCGCGCACATCGGCGCGTAGACGACCCGGCAGTTCATTCCTGCGGCCCGACTCTCCGGGCCCGGCCCCCATGAGGCGGAATGGCCGGGGAACGCCGTCCGTTGGACAGACCCGTATGACTGCGACTTCGACGTCATCCCTTCACACCGTTCCGAAGTTCCCCTGGGCGGGACTCATTGCCCTCGCCTCGGCCGTTTTCCTGTCGGTCACGAGCGAGATGATCCCGACCGGCCTGCTGCCCGACATGAGCGCATCCCTCGGGGTCACCGAGGCGCAGATCGGCTTGCTGGTCACCGTGTTCGCCTTCACCGTGGTGGTGACGAGCACGCCGCTCACCTCGCTGACCCGCCGATGGCCGCGCCACGGGATGATCGTCGGCATCCTGATCGTGCTCGGAGTGTCGAACCTGCTCACCGCGATCGCTCCGGACTATGCGTTCGTGGTCGGCTCGCGGGTGCTCGGCGGCGTCGCCCACGGGATGTTCTGGTCGATCGTCGGCGCCTACGCCGGGCATCTCGTCCCGAAGGAGCAGATCGGGCGCGCCGTGTCGATCACCCTGGGCGGGGGAACGCTCGCGTTCGTGTTCGGGGTGCCGCTCGGGACCTTCGCCGGTCACCTGTTCGGCTGGCGCCTGTCCTTCGGGCTGCTCGCCGCTCTCATGGCTGTCGGTGCCCTCGTCGTCGCGAAGCTGCTGCCCACCGTGGAGCGGGATGCGGACGCGCGCGGCGATCGCCGCCACGACCGCGCGGCGGCGAGACCGCGCGACCGCACCATCCCGGCGGTCGTGATGGTCTGCCTGATCGCGGCGGTGACCATGGTCGGGCACTACGCCTTCTACACGTTCGTGGTGCCGTTCCTCACGGGCCCGATGCACATCCCGGCCGGCGCTGTCGGCGCCCTGCTGTTCGTGTACGGCATCGCGGGTGCGGTCGGCCTCGTCCTGGCGGGATCCGTGCTCGGTCCCCGTCCTCAGCTCGGGCTCGTGCTCGCGCTGCTCGTCACCGGTGCGGCGGTCGCCGCCCTTGCGGTGGTGGCCGGCCAGCCCATCCCGGCGCTGATCGCGTTCGTGCTCTGGGGGCTCGCCTTCGGCGCCCTGCCGCCGTTGCTGCAGACGCGGATGCTGCACACCTCGTCCGCCGCCTTCCGCGACACCGCGAGTGCGCTGTACACGACCTCCTTCAACATCGGGATCGGCGGGGGAGCGCTGCTCGGATCGCTCGTCTTCGCTGCCGGCGGCCTGATGCTGCTCCCGTGGTGCTATGTTGCCCTGCTGGTGGTCTCGCTGGCTCTCGTCGTGCTCGTCGGCCGCATGACCCGGCAGCGCCCCGCCGCCTCCGCACATTCGTGACGCCTCCGCAGATTCGTGACGAATGTGCACTTGGCGGCGCTGCAGGGCCACATTCGTCACGAATGTGCGTTTCCGGTGCGTTCTCGCGTGAGGCGAGATTCGTGACGAATGTGCACGTGGCGGCGGCGTAGGGCAACATTCGTGACGAATGTGGCGTGGCGC
>DATMTQ010000164.1:0-7176 GCA_035564095.1 Microbacterium sp.
GGTGCGGGGGCCGGGGTGCGGTGGAGGGCGCGGCCGGGGACGCCGGTGCGGGAATCCAGGGTCAGCGACGCGACCTCGTCGGAGCGCTGGCCGGCGACCAGCAGGGTGTCCCGGATCACCAGGTGGTGGCGGGGCCAGTCCACTCCGGATTCGACGAGCGCCGTGGCATCCAGCTCGGAACCGTCTCCGCGCACGCGCAGCACCGACAGCGTGTTCGAACCGCGCAGACCGGCGTAGACGAACTCGGCGTCGCGGGAGAGCGCGATCTCGGCGGCGGTGTCGTCCTCGAGGATGCCGGCGCCCAGGTGGACGGACCCGACGATGCTCCAGCGCCCGTCGGCGCCGAGCCCCAGCACGAACACCTCCTGCGACAGCTCGGTGATCACGTACAGGTGTCCCGACGGATGCCACACCATGTGCCGCGGGCCGCTGCCCTGCGGCAGCACGATTTTGTCGCGCAGGCGGGGAACGCCGGCATCCGTCCGCCACATCCGCACGAGATCGAAGCCCATGTCGGTGGTCGCGAGCCAGCCGTCCGGCAGGAACCGCGCCTGGTGGGCGCGCGAGGTGCGCCCGGACGCCGCTTCAGCCTCGTCCTCCTCATCGCCCTCGTCGTCGACCTCGAGCGGGTTCCGGGAGAACATCCTGCCCTGCGCGAGGAGCGCGGCGAGCTCCTCGCTCGCGGAGGCCGCGGTGGCGCGGGCGTCGAGGTCCCACGGGTCCTCCGCGGCCGGCAGCGCCTCGGCCGTGCCGAGGAAGCCGTCCGCGCCGAGCTCGACGCGCAGCACGCGGCCGTCGCCCCAGCACGAGACCAGCAGGGATGCGGCATCCGGCGCGACCGCGACATGACACGCGAGTTCGCCGGCCGCGACCGGTGCGCCGAGCGGGGCGAAGCGCTGCTCGTCCACCTGCTGGAACGCCTGCACGGCGCCGCGGCCCTCGAGCGCCGCGTACACGACGTCGAGTGTCGGATGCCGCGCCACCCACGACGGGGAGGATGCCTCGACCACCGTGCCGGCGAACCCGAGCGCGCCGTACGCGGACTCCGAGTCGCGGTCACCGGCCAGCAGCATGCCGATCCCGGATGCGGCGCCGTCCATGTCCGCGGTGTACCCGCCGAGGAGCAGCTGTGCCATGTCCTTCTCCGTTCACTGCGTTTCGTCTCGGCGCCTCCGGCGTCCTCGCTCGACGACCGGTAGGGGGTGGCGGCGTTTCGACTCGGGGGGCGGACCTCAGTCCACCAGGTCGTGGCGCACGATGACGGCGTCGCGGCCGGGGCCGACGCCGATCACCGAGATGCGGGTGCCGCTCATCGCCTCGAGGGCGAGCACGTACTCCTGCGCGGCGACCGGCAGGTCCTCGAACGACCGGGCGCCCGAGATGTCCTCGCTCCAGCCGGGCAGGTACTCGAGGATCGGCTTGGCGTGGTGGAAGTCGGACTGATTGACCGGCACCTCATCGAAGCGCACGCCGTCGACGTCGTACGCGACGCACACCGGGATCTCTTCGAGCCCGGTGAGGATGTCGAGCTTGGTGAGCACCAGGTCGGTGATGCCGTTGATGCGGGTCGCGTAGCGCGTGATGGGCGCGTCGTACCAGCCCACGCGGCGCGGCCGCCCCGTGGTGGTGCCGAACTCGAACCCGCGCGAGCGCAGCCACTCGCCGGACTCGTCGAACAGCTCCGTCGGGAACGGACCCGACCCGACGCGGGTGGTGTACGCCTTCACGATGCCGACGATGCGGTCCAGGCGCCCCGGGCCCACGCCGGAACCCGTGGCCGCTCCGCCCGCGGTCGCAGACGACGACGTCACGAACGGATACGTCCCGTGGTCCACGTCGAGCATGGTCGCCTGGCCGCCCTCGAACACGACGACCTCACCGGCATCCAGCGCGTCGTTCAGCATCAGCGACGTGTCGGCGACCATCGGACGCACCCGCTCGGCGTACGACAGCAGGTCTTCGACGACCTCGTCGCACGTGACCGCGCGCCGGTTGAAGACCTTCACCAGCAGGTGGTTCTTCTGGTCGAGCGCACCCTCGACCTTCTGGCGCAAGATGTTCTCGTCGAGGAGGTCCTGCACGCGGATGCCGACGCGGTTGATCTTGTCGGCGTAGGCCGGGCCGATGCCGCGCCCGGTGGTGCCGATGTTGCGCTTGCCGAGGAAGCGCTCGGTCACCTTGTCCAGCGTGCGGTGGTACTGCGTGATGATGTGCGCGTTGGCGCTGATGCGCAGCCGCGACGTGTCGATGCCGCGGGCGTTGAGCGCCTCGATCTCGTTGAACAGCACCTCGAGATCGACGACGACGCCGTTGCCGATCACCGGCGTCACGCCGGGAGAGAGGATGCCCGAGGGCAGCAGGTGCAGCGCGTACTTCTCGTCGCCGATGACGACGGTGTGGCCGGCGTTGTTGCCGCCGTTGAATTTGACGACCAGATCGGTGCGCTCACCGAGAAGATCGGTGGCTTTGCCTTTGCCCTCGTCCCCCCACTGAACTCCGACGATGACGATGCCTGGCATTCCAGCCCCCCGGGTGGTCTCGAACGGGTTACACCCCACCCTATCGTGAAGGCCCGCGCCGACCCTGGACGTCGCCTGGCGCGTGACGCCCGGCAACCGGTGCCGGCGGTCTCAGGCGACGGGCGGCTCGCCGGGGCGCAGCCAGTCCCCCGACTTGCCGCCGGACTTCGCGACGATCCGCACGTCCGAGATCGAGGTGCCCTTGTCCAGGCCCTTGACCATGTCGACGACGGCGAGCGCGGCCACGCTGACCGCGGTCATCGCCTCCATCTCGACGCCGGTGCGGTCGGCGGTGCGCACGGTCGCCTCGATGGCGATGCCGGCATCCTCGATGCGCAGGTCGACCGTCGCGCCGTGCACCCCGATGATGTGGGCGAGCGGCAGCAGCTCCGGCGTGCGCTTGGCACCGGCGATGCCGGCGATGCGCGCCACCGCCAGCACGTCGCCCTTCGGCACCGAGCCGTCGCGCAGCGCCGCGACCACGTGCGGCGCGCAGTTCACGAACCCGCGCGCGGTCGCCTGTCGCACGGTGGGCTGCTTCTCGGTGACATCCACCATGCGGGCGTTGCCTGCGGCATCCAGGTGCGTGAAGCTCATAGTGCAAGTGTGACGGATGCCGGAGGAGACGAACATGCGCGCTGCCGTGGTGACGGTGTCGGACCGATCCAGTTCCGGGAAGCGTCCGGATGCCTCCGGCCCGGTCGCGGTGGACGCGCTGCGGGATGCCGGGTGGTCGTGTGATGATGCGGTCGTGGTGCCGGACGGGGCGGACTCGGTGGCTGCGGCGCTGCGTGCGGCGGAGGATGCCGGCGCCCGGCTGATCGTGACCTCCGGCGGCACCGGGGTCGCCCCGCGCGACCTGACGCCGGAGGGCACCCGGCAGGTGGTCGACCGCGAGCTGCCCGGGATCATGGAGGAGCTGCGCCGGGCCGGGGCATCCGACACACCGATGGCACTGCTCACGCGGGGCGTCGCCGGGGTGACGAGCCGGGCGCTCGTGGTGAACCTGCCGGGCTCGCCTCGCGGGGTCGCGTCGGGGATGCCCCTGCTGCTGCGCGTGGCCGGGCACGTGATCTCCCAACTCGACGGCGGGGACCACTGACCCGGTGACAGCACCGGGAGTCATCGACTTCGGCGTGATCACGCGGATCGGTAGGCTGGAGGGCATGTCCAAAGTCCTGCAGTCCCTGCCCGTCGGCGAGCGCGTCGGCATCGCCTTCTCCGGTGGCCTCGACACCTCCGTCGCGGTCGCGTGGATGCGCGACAAGGGCGCGATCCCCTGCACCTACACGGGCGACCTCGGCCAGCCGGACGAGACCGACATCGAGGCGATCCCCGGTCGCGCCGCGCAGTACGGCGCCGAGGTGTCGCGGCTCGTGGACTGCAAGCCGATGCTCGTCGAGGAGGGCTTCGGCGCACTCGCGTGCGGCGCGTTCCACATCCGCTCGGGCGGTCGCACCTACTTCAACACCACGCCGATCGGCCGCGCCGTCACCGGCACGCTTCTGGTGCGCGCCATGAAGGAGGACGGCGTCGACATCTGGGGCGACGGCTCCACCTACAAGGGCAACGACATCGAGCGGTTCTACCGCTACGGCCTGCTCGCGAACCCCAACCTGCGCATCTACAAGCCGTGGCTCGACGCCGACTTCGTGCACGAGCTCGGCGGCCGCCAGGAGATGAGCGAATGGCTGATCGCGCACGGATTCCCGTACCGCGACTCGGCCGAGAAGGCGTACTCCACCGACGCGAACATCTGGGGCGCCACCCACGAGGCCAAGACGCTCGAGCACCTGGACGTCTCGCTCGAGACCGTCGAGCCGATCATGGGCGTGCGGTTCTGGGACCCGGCCGTTTCGATTGAACCCGAGGACGTCTCGGTGACCTTCGAGGCGGGCCGTCCGGTGGCGCTCAACGGCGTCGAGTTCACGGATGCCGTCGAGCTGGTGCTCGAGGCGAACCGCATCGGGGGCCGCCACGGCCTCGGCATGAGCGACCAGATCGAGAACCGCATCATCGAGGCGAAGTCGCGCGGCATCTACGAGGCGCCAGGCATGGCGCTGCTGTTCACCGCGTACGAGCGGCTGGTCAACGGCATCCTGAACGAGGACACCCTCGCGACCTACCACGAGCAGGGCCGGCGTCTCGGCCGCCTCATGTACGAGGGCCGCTGGCTGGAGCCGCAGTCGTTCATGCTGCGCGAGTCCATCCAGAAGTGGGTCGGGTCGGCGATCACCGGCACCGTCACGCTGCGCCTGCGCCGCGGCGAGGACTACACGATCCTCGACACCACCGGCCCCGGCCTGTCGTACGCGCCCGAGAAGCTCTCGATGGAGCGCGTCGGGGATGCCGCCTTCGGGCCCGTCGACCGCATCGGCCAGCTCACCATGCGCAACCTCGACATCGCGGACTCGCGTACCCGACTCGAGCAGTACGCGGCCATGGGCCTCATCGGCGGCGCCACCGGCGCGCTCGTCGGCAAGCTCGAGCAGGGCCAGGCTGAGGCGATCGCGGAGAGCCCGTCGGATGCCGAACTCGCCGCCGTCGCGGAGGCATCCGAGTCCGCCGCCTTCGACGCCGGCACCGACTGACCCGCGCTCCGCGCCCGGCGCCCATCGACCCCGGTCGGTGGGCGCCGTCGCGTTGCCCCCCGGTCGATCACTAACTTGCACATATGCGTGCAAGTTAGCTAGCATCGAGCGCATGAGCACTCCTGCAGCCGCGCGCAAGCCGCGCCGAGACGCGCGTGAGAACCGGGCCGGCATCCTCGCTGCGGCGATCGAGACGCTGGCATCCGACCCGCACGCGTCGCTCGATGCGATCGCGCGCTGCGCGGGAGTCAGCCGGCGCACCCTGTACGGGCACTTCGCCGACCGGGATTCCCTGATCAGCGAGCTGATCGCGAACGGCGCCCAGCGGTTCAACGAGATCGCGCTGCGCATCGACGATGCGGATGCTCCGCTCGCGCTCGCCCGGCTCACCGCCTTGCTGTGGCACGAGGCCGCCGCGGTACAGGTCTCCGCGGCGATCGCCCTCGACGAGGCGCACGTCGCCGAGACGGCGGCGGCGCTCGCTCCGCTGCGCGGGCAGGTGCTCGCGATCGTGGGGCGCGGGCAGGGTGACGGGTCACTGCGCACCGACGTGCCGGCCGCGATCCTGGCCCGGCTGGTCGAGGAGGCCGCGCGGTCCGTCGTTACCCGCATGGATGCCGCCTCCCCCGACGCGGCCGGACTCGCGGTGCGGGCCGTGCTCGGCGTCGCCGGCTTGTCGTGGCGCGAGGCCGTGGCGCTCATCGCGGAGCATCCCGAGCTGGACCTCGAATCCGCGTCCGGCACGGAGGGAACCGACTGATGCGCGTCGAACTGCAGGGAGTCAGCAAAGGGAGGAACGGCCAGGCGCTGCCGGCGGCCGACGTCGAGTACGCCTCGGGCGAGGCCATGCTGGCCATTGCCGAGACCGAGCAGCGCCCCACGGTGCTCGGGCTCATCGCGAGCGGGCGGATGCGTCCGGATGCCGGCAGCGTCACGATCGACGGCGCGGCCGACGGTGCCGACCTTCGCCGTCGGGTCGCGCTGGTCGACGCGCCGCCGGTGTGCGACCCCGAGCCGAACGTCACCGTGACCGCCCTGACCGAAGAGGAGCTGATGTTCGCGGGCCGCACCTCGAACCCGAAGGCCGCCCGCCGCTGGCTGGCCGAGAACGGGTTCGCGGACCTCGCCCGTCTGCCGATCGGCGACCTGCCCCCGCGCGAGCGGATCGCTCTGCTCATGCGACTGACCACGATGCGCCCCGACGTCGAGGGCCTCGTGCTCGTGTCGCCCGACCGCCACCGCGGCGAGCCCGCCGAGTGGTGGGCCGTCGCGCAGCAGCTGGCCGCGGACGGATACGCGGTGCTGGTGGTGGCCGGTGCGGCCGCGGCGCGCGTGCTCGGCCTGCTTCCGGAGCCGGTGGAGGAGCAGCCCCCGGTCGTTGAGCGAGCGGAGCCAGACGAAACGCAGAACCCCGCGGAGACCGACGAGGAGGACGGGCGATGAAGGTCCCCGCCATGGTCATGGCCGAGCTGCGGCGGCTCACCGCGACCACGATGTCGCGCCTCGCGGTCGCTGCGCTCATGCTCGTCCCGCTGCTGTACGGCGGCCTGTACCTCTGGGCGAACCAGGACCCGTACGGCAAACTCGCCGAGGTGCCCGTGGGCCTCGTCGTCGCCGACCAGGGCGCCGCCGGCACGAACTACGGCGACACGGTCGCCGACAAGCTGATCAAGGACGGCGCCTTCGACTGGCAGCGGATGCCGGCCGCGCGGGCATCCGCGGCCCTGCGCAACGGCGACGTCGACTTCACCGTGACGCTGCCGGCCGACTTCTCGCGCGCGCTGACCTCGGCCTCCGGAACCGACCCGCACCAGGCGACCATCGCGCTCGAGACCAACGACGCCAACAACTACCTCGCCTCCACGATCGGCACGCAGGCCGTGGCGAAGATCCGCGCGTCCGTCGCCCAGACGGTGGGCCAGACCGCGGCGAACCGCCTGCTCACCGCCATCTCCGACATCCGCTCGGGCCTCGTCACCGCGGCCGACGGCGCCGGACAGCTCGCCGACGGCGCCGACCGCGCCCAGTCCGGGGCGACACAGCTGCGCGACGGCGCCCACGGCCTC
>DATMTQ010000165.1:0-1750 GCA_035564095.1 Microbacterium sp.
GTAGTCGGTGGCGACCTGCGCGATCACCGCCAGCTTCTGCGGCGTGATCTCACCGCCCGGGATGCGCGGCACGACCGAGTAGGTGCCGTCCTTCTGCATGTTCGCGAGGGCGCGGTCGTTGGTGTCCTGCAGCTGGCCGCGGCCGCCGTCGAGCGGGTACTGGCTGTGCTGGCTGGCGAGGATGGATCCCACGGCCGGCTTGCAGATGTCGCAGCCGCGTCCCCGGCCCAGCCGGCCGATCGTGTCCTCCCAGCTGCTCAGCTCCAGTACGCGGATGGACTCGAACAGCTCCTGGCGGGAGAGGTCGAAGTGCTCGCAGAGTGCGTGCGAGACGGTGGCGCCGGATTTGGTGAGCTCCGCCTCGAGGATCTTCTTGACCAGCGGGACGCACGAACCGCACTGCGTGCCGGCGCGCGTGCAGGTCTTGAGCTCGCCGAGGTCGTGGCAGCCGTCCTCGACGGCCGTGCGCACGGCGCCCGAGGTGACGTTGTTGCAGGAGCAGACCAGCGCGTCGTCCGGCAGCGCGCCTCCGGCCTGTGGTTCGGCGCCAGCTGCCGAGAGATAGGCGGCCGGTTCGGCGTCGAGCGTGCGGCCGAGCAGCGGACGGAGGCTGGAGTAGGGGGCGGCGTCGCCGACGAAGACGCCGCCGAGCAGCGTCTTGGCGTCGTCGCTCACCACGAGCTTCTGGTAGAGGCCGCGCGCGGGGTCGGCGTACACGATCTCGAGGGCTCCGGCCTCGCGGGCGAAGGCGTCGCCGAAGCTCGCCACATCCACACCGGAGAGCTTGAGCTTGGTCGCGTCGTCGATGGTGGTGAAGGTGGCGTCGCCGCCGAGGAGCCGGTCGGCGACCGTCTCCGCCATCGCGTTGGCCGGCGCGACCAGGCCGACGGTGCGGCCGTCGATCGCGGCGACCTCGCCGATGGCCCACACGGACGGATCGGACGTACGGCAGGCCTCGTCGACGACGACACCGCCGCGCTCGACGGTCTCGATGCCGGCGTCGCGGGCGAGCTCGTCGCGCGCCCGGATGCCGATGGCGAACACCACGATGTCCGCCGGGACCGTACGGCCGTCCGCACAGCGCACGCCGGTCGGCCGGCCCTCGTCGTCGAGCAGGATCTCGCGGGGGCGCGTGCCGAGGTGGAGGTCGATGCCGCGCGCCTGGATGAGCCGGCCGAGCGCCTGACCGGCCCCCTCGTCGAGCTGCGCCGACATCAACCAGCCGCCCGAGTGGATGATGACGGACTCCGCGCCCAGAGCAGCGACGCCTCCGGCCGCCTCCAGCCCGAGCAGCCCGCCGCCGGCGACGGCCACGCGCGGAGCCCGGCCGAGCGACTCCCGCAGCTCGGCGACCTCGGCGACCAGCGCATCCACGTCGTCGATGGTGCGGTACACCCGGCTCACGTGGGAGCCGGGGATGTCGGGGACCGGCGCGGACGAACCGGTCGCGAGGACCAGGTCGTCGTACTCGATCACGGCGCCGGTGGAAGTGGTGACCGTGCGTGCCGCCCGGTCGATGGCCGTCGCGGCCTCGCCGACACGGAGCTGCACGGCCGCATCCTCCCAGTGCGTCGCGGGCTCGATGGTGAGGTCGACGCCGCCGTCGGCGAGGCGCTTGCTCAGCTGGACGCGGTCGTAGGGGAGGTACGGCTCCTCGGCGAGCACCACGATGGAGCGGTCCTCGCCCGCGCCGCGCGAGATGAGCGCATCCACGAGCCGGTGCGCGGCCGGGCCTCCGCCCACGATCAGG
>DATMTQ010000166.1:0-10028 GCA_035564095.1 Microbacterium sp.
CGGCATCCGCCGCGTCCTGCCCGGCCGGCATCCGGATTCCGCCGACAGCGCGCCCCGGGCGCCCGACGCCGAGCGCTGACGGGCGGCTCGGCGCGACGACCGGAGGAGATGGGACGAGCGGAGGACCGCCCCACGCCAGACATTCCTCCGTCGGCCACATCACCTCCCCTCATGCACAAAGCGGGAGCGCTCCGGCGCATCGCCCGCCCGGGGCCGCCGCGGCGGCTCCGATACACTGGTGCCACATCCCACACACTCAGGCACGCTCACACAGTGCCGCACATATCCGCTCGAGGAGACATCTGTGACCATTCCCGACAAGCCGGCACTCGAGGGCCTCGAGCAGAAGTGGGATGCCGCCTGGCGGGCGAACGGGACGTACCTGTTCGATCGCGCCCGGGCAGCCGAGGTCGGCCGCGCCGGTGTGTTCTCGGTGGACACTCCCCCGCCGACGGCCTCCGGCAGCCTGCACATCGGGCACGTCTTCAGCTTCACGCACACCGACCTCAAGGTGCGGTTCGAGCGCATGCGCGGCAAGGCCGTGTTCTACCCGATGGGCTGGGACGACAACGGCCTGCCGACCGAGCGCCGCGTGCAGAACTACTACGGCGTGCGCTGCGACCCGGGCCTGCCGTACACCCCCGACTTCACGCCCCCGTTCGAAGGCGGCGACAACAAGTCCAGCAAGGCCGCCGACCAGGTGCCGATCAGCCGCCGCAACTTCATCGAGCTGTGCGAGAAGCTGACCGTCGAGGACGAGAAGCACTTCGAGGACCTCTTCCGCCAGCTCGGTCTGTCGGTGGACTGGACGCAGACCTACCGCACCATCTCGGACGACACCATCCGCACCAGCCAGCTCGCGTTCCTGCGCAACCTCGAGCGCGGCGAGGCGTACCAGTCGCTGGCTCCCACCCTGTGGGACATCGACTTCCGCTCCGCGATCGCGCAGGCCGAGCTCGAGGACCGCGAGCAGCAGGCCAGCTACCACGAGGTCGCGTTCCACAAGACCGACGGCTCCGGCGACGTGCACATTCAGACCACCCGCCCCGAGCTGCTGCCCGCGTGCGTGGCCCTGGTCGCCCACCCCGACGACGAGCGCTATCAGCCGCTTTTCGGCACCACTGTGCGCACCCCGCTGTTCGACGTCGAGGTGCCGGTGCTCGCGCACCCGCTCGCGCAGATCGACAAGGGCTCCGGCATCGCGATGATCTGCACGTTCGGCGACGTGACCGACATCATCTGGTGGCGCGAGCTCGGCCTGCCCAACCGCACCATCCTCGGCAAGGACGGCCGCGTGCTCGCGGATGCCCCGGAGGTCATCGCGAGCGACCAGGCGAAGGCGCACTACGCCGAACTCGCCGGCAAGACCGTGTTCAGCGCGAAGAAGCGCATCGTGGAGCTGCTCGGCGAATCGGGCGAGCTCATCGACGTGTCCAAACCCTTCAGCCACGCGGTGAAGTTCTTCGAGAAGGGCGACCGTCCGCTCGAGATCGTCTCGACGCGCCAGTGGTATCTGCGCAACGGCGCCCGCGGCGCCGACCTGCGCGACCGGCTCATCGAACTCGGCCAGGGCATGTCGTGGCATCCGGACTTCATGCGCGTGCGCTACGAGAACTGGACGAACGGCCTCACCGGCGACTGGCTGGTGTCGCGCCAGCGCTTCTTCGGCGTGCCGATCCCGGTCTGGTACGGCCTGGACGAGAACGGGGAGCGCGACTACGACCGCGTCATCACCCCCGACCTCGCGCAGCTCCCCGTCGACCCGACGACCGACGTGCCGGCCGGCTACCGCGAGGAGCAGCGCGGAGTGCCGAACGGGTTCGAGGCCGAGAAGGACATCTTCGACACGTGGGCGACCTCGTCGCTGACCCCGCAGCTCGCGGGCGGCTGGCAGCGCGACGGCGAGCTCTGGGACCTCGTCGCCCCGTTCGACCTGCGCCCCCAGGGCCAGGACATCATCCGCACGTGGCTGTTCTCGACGATGCTGCGCTCGGCGCTCGAAGACGGCCGGGCGCCGTGGTCGGATGCCGCGATCTCCGGCTTCATCGTCGACCCCGACCGCAAGAAGATGTCGAAGTCGAAGGGCAACGTCGTCACCCCCGCCGACATCCTCGCTCAGCACGGCACCGATGCGGTGCGCTACTGGGCGGCCTCCAGCCGGCTCGGGGCGGATGCCGCGTTCGACCCGCAGAACCCGACGCAGGTGAAGATCGGCCGGCGACTGGCGATCAAGGTGCTCAACGCGGCGAAGTTCGTGCTGTCGTTCCCCGTGCCGGAGGGCGCCGAGATCACGCACTCCGTGGATGCCTCGATGCTCGCGGGCCTGCACCAGGTGGTGCGCGACGCGACGCAGGCGTACGAGGCGTACGACCACGCGCGCGCTCTCGAGGTCACGGAGTCCTTCTTCTGGACCTTCTGCGACGACTACCTCGAACTCGTCAAGGAGCGCGCCTACAACCAGACCGACGTGGGCCAGCCCTCCGCGGCGCTCGCGCTGCGCCTCGCCCTGTCGGTGCTGCTGCGCCTGCTGGCACCCGTGCTCGCGTTCGCGACCGAGGAGGCGTGGTCGTGGTTCGAGGACGGCTCGGTGCACACCGCCGCGTGGCCGGTGGCGCCCGAACAGGATGCCGGAGACCCGCTCGTGCTGCAGGCCGTCGGCGAGGCGCTCATCGGCATCCGCCGGGCCAAGACCGAGGCGAAGGTGTCGCAGAAGGCGCCGGTGACCCGCATCGTGATCGCGACGCCGCACGTCGAGGCGCTGCGCTCCGCGCAGGGCGACCTGCAGGCCGTGGGGCGCATCGACGCCATCGAATTCGTGCCGGGTGAGACCACCGAGGTGCGCGAGATCGAACTGGGTGAGCTCTGATGCAGCTCGGCACGCGCTGGACGGCGGGCGGGGAACCCCCCGCCCGCCTGTCCGCAGAGTTCGTGGCCGCCGTCCGGCAGGTCGAGGCACGGTACGTGGATGCCGTTCCGCAGCCGCGCTGGACGCTGACGTGGCTGGAAGGCCGCCCGGTCGCCGAGCTCGACGACGGCGAGACGGTGACGATCGTCACGACGGATGCGGCCGGCACCCCCGTCGTGCGCACCGAGGAGTGACCCGCGGTCGGCCGCTCTTGCGGAACGCTCAGCCGGAGTGCCGCGCGCCGGTGCGGCGCAGAGACGTCACGAACGCGAGCGTCATCAGGGCCACGACCAGACACCACGACGCGACGCTGATCCACATCCACACGGCGGCCACCTGAGCCATGAATCCGAACTCGACGGCGCGGCCCAGGCCGTACGAGGCGACCGTGTACATGCCGAGCGGGAACACGATGTCCCAGAGCTTCGGCTCGTACCTCCACGAGTACCGGCGCACGGCGTAGCGCCACACTTCGAACAGCAGCAGGATCGGGATCAGCCAGCTGCCGAACGACCACAGCACCACCGAGAGCCCGACGACGAACGGGTGCATCCCGGTCAGCAGCGGCATCCGCGTGATCGAGCCGGCGGAGAGGATGACCGCGGCCGCGTGGACGCTGATCGCTGCCGCGCCCATCAGGATCCAGTACGCCGGGGTCATCTCGGCCGGTGTCGTCTCGATGGTCAGCAGCCGCAGCAGGATGATCACGACGAGCACCAGGTAGAGGATGATCCCGACGCCCCAGAACAGCACGGCCGTCGCGGCGAGCGTCTGACGCCCGCTCGGCCACGGCACGATGGGGCTGAGCACAGCGGCGTGGGCCGCCACCGACTGGGTGCCCACCACCCACACCAGCCACAGCCCGTTGATGTCGCGCAGCTGCGGGCGATGGGCCGCCAGCACGATCGAGCTGAACAGGCCGTACGTGAGCACCAGCCAGACGGCGAACGCCGCGAGGCCGAGCACGAGGGAGGGGATCCAGAGTCCGAACGGAACGAGCGCGGCACCGAGCACGTTGGTGCCGGCGACGAGCGTGAAGTACGCCACGGCGCTGCTCGGGTCGACGAGGGACTGCATGAAGCGGCGCGGGAACCGGACCGCCCGGGCGATGTAGGCGGCGGCGAGCACGACGAAGGCGAGCACTGCGCACCCCAGAAGCACGTCGGAAAGCGCACGCGAGCCGAGCATGCGTGCGCCGATCGAGACGATTCCCGTCGCCATCACCGCGGCGAAGTAGCCCGGGTCGAAAGTGGCGAGCCACGCGCCCACCCGCCCACGCGGAACCGGTTCGAGGTCCACGTCGCGCGAGTGGGTCATCTCAGCCGCCTCCCGGCCGTCACGATACTCGGCGGTGCGGCGACTCGTCGCGATGCCACGCGCCGCCGAGCACCGCGGCCGTCACCGGCCGAAGATCCGCAGAGCCCCGGCGGCGTGCGCGTCGCGCTGAGCCTCGGCGATGGACTGGATGGTCGCTTCGCGACGCACCCCGGCCGCGCGCCGTCGCATGTGATCCAGCGCCGCGCGCTCGAGGCGCCGCGACCAGGCGACGAGGGTGCGCTCCCATCGGGTGGCGCAGACGTATGACGAGCGGGATGCGGTGACGGCGGTCATTTCAGTGTCCTTGCTCGGGGAGCGGGAAGATGTCGGTGCGGATCGTCACCGTGCGCGTGCCCGGTGCGTCCTGGCCGCGGTACTTGTCGACCGCGTCGTCGACGATGTCCTGGATGCGGGTCGCGAGCTCCGTGAGCTGCTCGTGCGTCAGATCGGTGGTGGCGGTGGAGATCAACGCCGACTCGGCCCACGCGTCGGCCTCGTCCATCGACCGGTTCACGAACTCGAGGAGCTGCTCGTTGCGGCGCTTGAGGTACTCGCTCATGACCACCTGACCGGCCGCGCGTCCGGACGGGGTCTTCAGCGCCTCGGGGTTCGCGAACGACACGGCTCCGCGCGGCCTCTCCCACCACCGCTCCCGCGCCGTGCCGCGCCCCGGGACCTCTCGGATGAGATCGTGCTTGGCGAGGGCCCGCAGGTGATAGCTCGTCGCTCCCGACGACTCCCCCGTCATGCCCGCGAGCGTCGAGGCCGTCTGTGCGCCGTACTGGGACAGGATGTCGTAGATCTGCACGCGGAGCGGATGCGCGAGGGCACGCAGCGCACCGGCATCCAGCACGCGCTCGGCGGCGCGCTCGGGCTGGACCGGAAGGTCTTCGTCGCTCATACATGCAAACATACCTTTGCAGGACACTCTTTGCAAGTGTTTCTTTGCAGAACTTCCTCTGCACACGTCCCGATCCCCGTAGGCTGAGGGGATGACGGATGCCGTGAACCCGCTGCTCGAGTCCCCCACCCTCCCCTACGAGGTCCCGCCGTACGACCGCATCCGCCCGGAGCACTATCTGCCCGCCTTCGCCGAGGCGTTCGCGCAGCACCGCGCCGAGGTCGCGGCCATCGCCGCGGACCAGCAGCCCGCGACCTTCGAGAACACGCTGGTGGCGCTGGAACGCGCAGGCGCGCAGCTGGCGCGCGTCGCCCACGCCTTCTATACGGTCTCCTCCGCCCACGCCACGGACGAGATCCAGGCGATCGACGAGGAGCTCGCCCCGCTCATGGCCGCGCACGAGGATGCCGTCAAGCTGGATGCCGCTCTCTACGCGCGCATCGCGACCGTGCACGCGCAACTCGACGATCTCGGCCTCGCCGGCGAGGACCGCTACCTCGTGGAACGCTGGTTCCGCGAGATGACCCATGCCGGTGCGGCGCTCGACGACGCCTCGAAGCAGCGACTCACCGCATTGAACCAGCGGCTGTCGACGCTGTCCACGCTGTTCGAGAAGAACCTGCTCGCGGACACCAACGACCTGGCCGTCGTGTTCACGGATGCCGCGGAGCTCGAGGGGCTGAGCGACGGCGAACTCTCCGCCGCCGCCCGGGCGGCCGCCGATCGTGGGCTGGACGGCTCGTATCTCGTCACCCTCACGCTGTTCACCGGGCACCCGTATCTGGCGAGCCTGACCCGGCGGGAGAGCCGGGAGCGACTGCTCGCGGCATCCCGCGCCCGTGCCGCGCGCGGCAACGCCAACGACAACGCCGACGTCATCCTCGAGATCGTCCGCCTGCGCGCGGAACGCGCGGAACTGCTCGGCTACCCCAGCCACTCCGCCTACGTCACGAGCGACGAGACCGCCGGCTCTCCGGAAGCCGTGCATGACCTGCTGCGGCGTCTCGCCGTCCCCGCAGCCGCGAACGCGCGGGCGGAGCAGGCAGGCCTGCAGGCACTCGTCGACGCGACGGAGGCCCCCTACCAGCTCGCCGCACACGACTGGGCGTTCGTCACCGAGCAGGTGCGCAAGGCTCGCTACGACATCGACTCGGCCGCTCTGCGACCATGGTTCGAGGCGGAGCGAGTGCTGCAGGACGGCGTGTTCGCCGCCGCGCACCTGCTGTACGGCGTGAGTTTCACCGAGCGCCGCGACATCCCCACCTACCACCCCGACGCCCGGGTGTTCGAGGTCACCGACGACGACGGGTCAGCGGTCGGCCTTTTCGTGCTCGACCTGTACACACGGGACACCAAACGCGGCGGAGCCTGGATGAACCCGATCGTCGAGCAGTCCGCGCTGCGCGGCACGCTGCCGGTCGTCGTCAACAACCTCAACGTGCCCAAGCCCGAAGCCGGCGAGCCGACCCTGCTGACCCTCGACTTCGTCACGACGCTGTTCCACGAATTCGGCCACGCCCTGCACGGCCTGTTCGCGCGGACCACGTACCCGCACTTCTCGGGAACGTCGGTCTTCCGCGACTTCGTCGAGTTCCCCAGCCAGGTCAACGAGATGTGGCTCCTGTGGCCCGAGGTGCTCGACGGCTACGCGCGGCACATCGACACCGGCGAGCCGCTGCCCGCCGACGTCGTGGAACGGCTGCGGGCGAGCGAGTCGTTCAACCAGGGGTTCCTCACCAGCGAGTACCTCGCGGCAGCGTGGCTCGACCAGGCCTGGCACTCGCTGAGCGCCGCGGAGACCGCCGCCGACATCGACGTGGCCGCGTTCGAGGCTGCGGCGCTGGCCGAGATCGGGCTGGACAATCCGCTCGTGCCCACCCGCTACTCGTCCACCTTCTTCGCGCACGTCTTCTCCGGCGGCTACAGCGCCGGCTACTACTCGTACATCTGGAGCGAAGTGCTCGACGCCGACACCGTCGAATGGTTCCGCGAGAACGGCGGGCTGACCCGCGAGAACGGCGACCGGTTCCGGCGGCGGCTGCTGGGCGTCGGCGGGTCGAAGGACCCGCTCGAGGCGTACCGCGACTTCCGCGGCCGCGACGCCGAGATCGGGCCGCTGCTGAAACGACGCGGACTCGACGCCTGACCGGTGCTCAGGAGACGGCCGGAACGCGCTCGCGTGCCGCGCCCGACATCCCCGCGCCGATCACGGAGAGCACGGCGCTCACGATCAGCAGCAGCCAGAACCCGCCGACCAGCGCCACGAGGGCGGCGCCCACCAGCGGGCCGACGAGCTGGCCGAGGGCGGCCGAGACGTTCACCAGTCCGAGGTCGCGCGCGTGGTCGTCGGGGTACGGCAGCAGGTCGGTCGCGAACGCCAGCCCGACCGTGGAGAACGCGCCGTAGCCCGCGCCGAGCACGGCGGCTGCGATCATCGTGGTGGTCAGACTCGGCGCGGCGGCGATCACGACGGCGGCCGCCGCCTGCACGACACCCGACGCGACCGTCAGCATCCGTCGTCTGCCGGTCCTGTCCGACCACCAGCCGGCGAGCACCGAGGCGATCACCACGAAGACGGTGTAGACGACAATGACCAGCAGCAGATCGTCCTGCGCTTCGGATTCCCTCTCGCCCAGGCCGTACATGAGGAAGAAGAGGAACAGGGTCGTGGGCAGGGCGTTGCCGACGTTCGTGACGAACCGCCCCCACACCACCCACGCGAAGTCGCGGTGCCGCAGCGCGGCCCACGGCACGCTCTCCGCCCCGCGTTCGCGTCGCCCTGCGGTGGGCGGGTCCGGCAGAAGTGCGGCGGCGGCGATGCCGATGACGGCGATGAACACCGCGAGCGCCAGGTATCCGGCCAAGACCGACAGGCCGAGCAGCACGACTGCGCCGACCCCGAGCACGATGCCCACCGCCTGCGACGAACTCGCCGAGGCGGATGCCGCACCGCGCTGCGACTCCGGGAGCTGGTCGGCGATCAGGGCGGTGAACGCGGCTGACGCCACGGCCACGCCGATCGACACACCGGTCCAGGCGATGCCGATCTGCCAGGGACCGTGCACGAGTCCGGTCGCGACCAGGCAGAGCCCGGTGAACACGCTCGCCCCGCTCGCCCAGGGCCGGCGACGGCCCCAGCGGGACCGGGTGCGGTCCGACAGCATCCCGGAGACCGGACCGGCGATCACGCCGGCGAGGCCGCCGACGCCGAGCACGACCCCGGAGTAGACGACGCCCGCTACCCAGGTGCCGGTCGTGCTGGAGGCGGTGTTCAGCTGCGTCGGCAGCAGCAGCTGGATGGGGGTGAGCTGCACGGCCCAGATCGCGAGCCACGCGAGGGTGAACAGCGCGAACCAGACCTTGCCGACCTTCGCCGGAGCACCCACGGTCACGGCCGGGCCGCCCAGATCTGACTCAGGCGGCCGAACGCCGCCGGCAACGGTTCGGGGGTCCTCATGCAGCAGACTCTACGGCCGGGCGGCATCCGAGCGCGGGAGGTGGATCGCGTCAGGCGCTCTTGCGCTTCTGGCGCAGCACCAGCGTGGGCGCGGCACCGGTCTCGACGGCGGCGCGCGTGACGACCACCTTGTCGACGTCTTCGGTGGACGGGATCTCGAACATGATGGGACCGAGCACGTCTTCGAGGATCGCCCGCAGACCACGAGCACCCGTCTTGCGCGCGACGGCGAGGTCGGCGATCGACTCGAGCGCCTCGGCGTCGAACTCCAGCTCGACGTCGTCGAGCTGGAACATGCGCTGGTACTGCTTGACGAGCGCGTTCTTCGGGCCGGTGAGGATGTCGATCAGGGCGGTGCGGTCGAGCGGCGAGACGGATGCCACGACGGGCAGGCGCCCGATGAACTCGGGGATGAGACCGAACTTGTGCAGGTCTTCGGGCTGCACCTCGCTGAACAGGTTCTGGTCTTCGTCTTTGCGGTGCAGCGAGGCGCCGAAGCCGACCCCGTGCTTGCCGACCCGCGACGAGATGATCTCTTCGAGCCCGGCGAACGCACCCGCCACGATGAACAGCACGTTCGTCGTGTCGATCTGGATGAACTCCTGGTGCGGATGCTTGCGGCCGCCCTGCGGCGGGACGGAGGCGACCGTGCCCTCGAGGATCTTCAGCAGCGCCTGCTGCACGCCCTCGCCGGACACGTCGCGGGTGATCGACGGGTTCTCGGCCTTGCGCGCGATCTTGTCGACCTCGTCGATGTAGATGATGCCGGTCTCGGCCCGCTTCGTGTCGAAGTCGGCCGCCTGCAGGAGCTTCAGGAGGATGTTCTCGACGTCTTCGCCGACGTAGCCGGCTTCGGTGAGGGCCGTGGCATCCGCCACCGCGAACGGCACGTTGAGGCGCTTGGCGAGCGTCTGCGCGAGATACGTCTTGCCGCAGCCGGTGGGACCGAGGAGCAGGATGTTGCTCTTGGCGATCTCGATCTCGTCGGCGCGCTGCTCGGCGGTCTGCAGGGTGCCGTGCGCGCGCACGCGCTTGTAGTGGTTGTAGACGGCCACGGACAGCGCGCGCTTGGCGTCTTCCTGTCCGACGACGTACTCCTCGAGGAACGAGTAGATCTCGCGGGGCTTGGGGAGGTCGACCTCGACCAGCTCGCCGGACCCGGACTCGGCCATGCGCTCTTCGATGATCTCGTTGCACAGCTCGACGCACTCGTCGCAGATGTACACGCCGGGGCCGGCGATCAGCTGCTGGACCTGCTTCTGGCTCTTGCCGCAGAAGGAGCACTTGAACAGGTCGGCACCTTCACCGATGCGTGCCATGCGGCTCCTCCTTTGGTCTGCGACCGATCCGGCCGGCTGTGTTCGAGCCTAATCGAGGCGTCGGACATCCGCGCGGATCTGGCCGACTCGTGTCGTGCTGCGTCACACGCGCGGGAACGAAGGATGCCC
>DATMTQ010000167.1:0-17675 GCA_035564095.1 Microbacterium sp.
GGGACCCGCGGCGGTGCTGCTGCTGTCGCTGCCCGCGCACGCGGTGCTCGACGACCAGGCGGCCGCGGCCTTCGTGCGTGCGTGCGCCGGCCCGGCGGAGCGCGCGGTGGCGTCCATCGGGTCGGCGGCATCCGGGATCGACGACGCCCTCGCCTCCCTGCAGGAGGCCACGGATCTCTCGCGCGGAAGGGTGGGCGCGGACGGCCGCGGCCCGGTGCTGCGCCGCGTCGAGGACCGCCCGCTGATGCGCCTGGTCACCACCATGCGCGACGACCACCGGCTGCTCGAGCACGGCGAGCGCATGCTGGCCCCGCTCGTCGAGCACGACCTCACACGTTCCGGCGACCTCTTGGACGTGCTCGGCGCGATGCTCGCCCATCCCGCCAACCGCACCGCGGCGGCGGCCGCGTCGCACCTCTCGCGCTCGGTCTTCTACCAGCGCATCGCGCTCATCGAGGAACTGCTCGGCGTCGATCTCGACGACGGCGAGACGCAGACCGCGCTGCACCTCGCCCTGCTCGTGCGCCGGTCCGCCGGACGGTAGACCAAATCGTCTGCATCATCCGCCGCGCGCTTCGTCCTTGACCGGCGGCTCGCGACGTGCTGTAATTATCACGACGTGGATTTGGTATACCGGATAGTGGAAAAGTAGCTGCACGACTCCATTGATCCGCCGACCCGCACCCCCTTGACCAGATCCACCGGATCTGTTCTAATTATCACTACGCGGATAGCGCATATCACATCGTGGAAATACGATCCGAGATCGCGACGACGCGATACAGGAGGACATAGATGTCAACCGAGGACTACGTCCACGTTCCAAGCTTGGAACACCAGGACCTCGCCAACCCGCCGTCGGGCACGTTCGCAGTGCAGATGGGCATCAGCCCCCGTCTGTACAACAACGACCTGGCGCCCACCACCCGCAAGGGCCGCCACTGGAGCGGCTACAGCATCTTCACCCTGTGGGCCAACGACGTGCACAGCCTCGGCAACTACGCGTTCGCCATCGGCCTGTTCTCGCTCGGCCTGTCCGGCGGGGCCATCCTCGGAGCCCTCGCCTTCGGGGCGCTGTTCCTGTTCCTCCTGCTCACGCTCTCGGGCTTCATGGGCGAGAAGACGGGCGTGCCGTTCCCGGTCATGAGCCGGATCTCGTTCGGCATCCACGGCGCGCAGATCCCCGCGGTGATCCGCGGGGGCGTCGCGATCGCCTGGTTCGGCATCCAGACCTACCTCGCCTCGCAGGTGCTGCAGGTCGTCATCATCGCGATCTTCCCCGGCTTCGCGGCTCTGCAGCACGGCTCCTTCCTCGGCCTGTCGGCCGCTGGCTGGATCACCTTCGTGGCGCTGTGGGTCGTCCAGGTCATCATCGTCAGCTACGGCATGGAGATGATCCGCCACTACGAGGCGTACGCCGGCCCGATCATCCTCGCCACGTTCGTCGCGCTCGCCGGCTGGGTGCTCGTGCAGTCCGGCTTCCAGATCGACTGGTCTCCCACCAAGTCCGCCACCGGCGGCGAGATGTGGCTGAAGATGCTCGGCGCGGCATCCCTCTGGGTCTCGATCTACGGCACGTTCGTGCTGAACTTCTGCGACTTCACCCGCAACGCGAAGGGGCGCCGCTCCATCGTCAAGGGCAACGTCTGGGGCATCCCGGTCAACATGCTCTTCTTCGGCTGCATCGTCGTGGTGCTGACCGGCGGCAGCTTCAAGCTGCACGGCAAGCTCATCACCTCGCCGGCCGACATCGTCGCCGCGATTCCGAACACCTTCCTGCTGGTGCTCGCCTCGCTCGCCCTCATCGCGCTGACCATCGCGGTCAACCTGATGGCGAACTTCGTCGCCCCGACCTACGCCCTGAACAACCTGTTCCCGAAGCACCTGAACTTCCGTCGCGCGGCGCTCATCTCCGCCGTCATCGGCCTGGTGCTGACCCCGTGGAACATGTACAACTCGCCGGTCGTGATCAACGTGTTCCTCGGCGGCCTCGGGGCCCTCCTCGGCCCGCTGTTCGGCATCATCATGGTCGACTACTGGCTGGTCAAGAAGACGCGCATCAACGTTCCCGAGCTGTACTCGGACAGCCCGACCGGTGAGTACCACTACACGCGCGGCTTCAACCCCCGCGCCGTGACCGCGCTCATCATCTCGGGCATCATCGCCCTGCTGTTCACCTTCCTGCCGGTGTTCAAGGTCGTGAGCGACTTCTCGTGGTTCCTCGCCGCAGGCCTGGGCGCCGTGATCTACGGCATCCTCGCCGACAAGCGCGGGCCGTTCCACGACGAGCACGGCGACGAGATCGCCGTCACGCCCAAGCACTGACCGGAATCCCACAAGGAGCTGACATGCGCATTCTCGTCGCGAACGTGAACACCACCGAGACGATGACCGACGGCATCGCGGAGGCCGCGCGCGCCGTGGCGTCCGCGGGCACCGAGATCATCCCCATCACGCCCGACTTCGGCGCGGAGTCCTGCGAGGGCAACTTCGAGAGCTATCTCGCAGCGATCGCGGTGATGGATGCCGTCGTCCGCTACGAGGGCGAGTACGACGCGGTCATCCAGGCCGGATACGGCGAGCACGGTCGCGAGGGACTGCAGGAGCTGCTCACCGTTCCGGTGGTCGACATCACCGAGGCGGCGGCATCCACCGCCATGTACCTCGGCCGGTCGTACTCGGTGGTCACGACGCTCGACCGCACCGTTCCGCTCATCGAGGACCGCCTGATCCTCGGCGGTCTGCACGACCGGTGCGCGTCGGTGCGTTCGTCGGGAATGAGCGTGCTCGAGCTCGAATCGGAGCCGGAGCGGGCCATCGACGCGATCGTCGCCGAGGCGCAGCTGGCCGTCGACGTCGACCGTGCCGAGGTCATCGTGCTCGGCTGCGGCGGCATGGCGGAGCTGAAGGACCGCGTCGTGGAGCGCTGCGGCGTGCCCGTCGTCGACGGCGTGCAGGCCGCCGTCGCGGTGGCGGAGGGTCTCGTGAACCTCGGACTGCAGACGTCGAAGGTGCGCACCTACGCGCCGCCGCGGCCGAAGCGCGTGACGGGCTTCCCCTCGCGCTGACACCCGATTCCGAATGGCGGGCTCCCGGTCGGGGGTCCGCCATTCGCGTGTCGTCCACTCTCGCTGCTCAACCGACAAGATCTGCGCGGTGCGGGCGCGGTTCTTGTCGGTTGGACGGGTCGGGAGGATGCTCGGCCGACAGGATTTGCGCGGCGGGGGCCGCGAATCTTGTCGGTTGAGTGAAATCGCGGGGAGCGGGATCAGCGTTCGATGAAGATCTTGCGGAGCGGCTCGCGGACGGTCCAGATGGTCTGCATGCCGGCATCCAGCCGCACCACAGACCCGGGCGCGAGTTCGATCGGCGCCCGGGCGGGCTCGACGAACTCGACCGTGGCCGATCCCGCG
Organism: Microbacterium sp.; assembly: GCA_035564095.1. Lineage (GTDB taxonomy): Bacteria > Actinomycetota > Actinomycetes > Actinomycetales > Microbacteriaceae > Microbacterium. Next base: position 3,414 of record DATMTQ010000167.1, read on the forward strand.
ACCACGACGAACACCTCGCTGACCTCGGTGTCGCGCATGACGCCCTCGGTCATCTCCCACACGCCGATCTCGCCCGCATCCGACGTGTCGATCGTGACGTACGCGGTCTGCGGGGCTCCCGCCACGACCTGCTCAGCGGGCACCGGCGCGTGCTCCAGCTCGAGTCCGGCCGTGTCGATGAGGTCGGCGCCGTTCACGAGTCGAATCCCAGGCCGAGGGCGTCGAGCGTCTTCAGCAGGAGGTTGCGCCGGCCCCGGTCGTGGTCGGCGCGGTCGAGCGACCAGCGGGTCAGGTTGATGCCGAGCGCGGCGGCCGGCTCGGGCGGAAACGGCAGCGGGCGCTTGCGCACCATCTCGAGGGTGGTCCGTTCGTTCTCGACACCGTCGAGCAGGTCGAGCATGACGTTGCCGGCGAACCGGGTCGAGCCGACGCCGAGGCCCGTGAAGCCGGCGGCGTACGCGACGCGGCGGTCGCGCGCGGTGCCGAAGAAGGCCGTGAACTGGGTCGAGGTGTCGATGGCCCCGGCCCACTGGTGGGTGAATCTGAGGCCCTCGAGCTGCGGGAACGTGGTGAAGAAGTGGCTCGCGAGCGTGCGCCAGGTCTCGGGGCGGTTCTCGTGCTCCGGCCTGACCTTGCGACCGTAGTGGTAGACCGCGTCGTACCCGCCGAAGAGGATCCGGTCGTCCTGGGTGATCCGGTAGTAGTGGAACTGGTTGGCCATGTCGCCGATGCCCTGGCGGTCGGCCCAGCCGACGGATGCCAGCTGTTCGGCCGACAGCGGCTCGGTCATGAGCACGTAGTCGTACACCGGCACGGTCATGAGGCGGTTGCGCTTGATGAGCGACGGGAAGACGTTCGTGGCGAGCACCGCGCGGGATGCCGCGACCATTCCGGCATCCGTCCGCACGGTCACGCCCGTGCGGCTCGTGTCCAGCCCGGTGACCCGGGAGCGCTCGAAGATCTCGACGCCCTGCTCCTCGACGACGCGGGCGAGCTCGGCCGCCAGGCGCGCCGGATGCACCATGCCGCACGCGTCCTTCTCCCAGACGGCTGCGAGGTAGGTCGGCGAGTGGACGGAGGCCTGCACCTCGTCCTGGTCGAGGTAGACGACGCCCTCCTCGCCCTCGGCGGCCCATTCCCTCAGCCACTCGACCTGGTGCTCCTCGACGGCGGGGGCCAGCTGCCCGGTGCGCTCGAACTGGAAGTCCATGCCGTATTCGGCCTCGGACGCCTGGATCTCGTCGAGGTTCTGCCGGCCGAGACGGTTCAGCACGTCCATCTCGTTCGGCCAGCGGGCCATGCCGTTCTCGTGGCCGTGCGTGAGGCTCGCCTCGCAGAAGCCGCCGTTGCGTCCGGATGCCGCCCAGCCCACCCGCTGCGCCTCGACCACGACGACCTTGGCGTCGGGGTTGCGCTGCTTCTCCAGCAGCGCGGTCCACAGTCCGGTGTAGCCGGCGCCGACGACGACGAGGTCGGCGCGGTGCGTGCCGGTGAGCGCGGCGCGGTCCGGGCGCAGGCGTGCCGGGAGGTCGTCGATCCAGAAGACGGAGTGTCGGGTGGCCGCCAGCGACCGGTCGATGACGGATGCGGCCGGTTGACGTCGTTCGAAGACGGTGGTGCCCACGGGAATCAGCTCCGATGCTCGTTCAGGGTGCCTCCATCTTCGCCGGTGCACCCGGACGCCGTCAGACGGCGGGTGTCGCGGATTCGGGCCCCCGCCGGACGGACCGTCTGGGCGGTGTAGTTACGCGGATGACTCGCCCCGCGGGCGGCCCGCGTCATGCGGGTGGGGGCTGGCAGCGCGGGCACCAGAACACGGTGCGTTCCCGGGCGGGGTCGGCGCCCAGCATCCCGGTCTCGATCACGGTGCCGCACCGACGGCAGGGCTGTCGGGCGCGGCCGTACACCCAGTCGCCGCGGCCGCGCCGGGTGTCGCCGGTGAAGGAGCGGACCGGCCGGTCACGATTCAGACGGATCGTCCGTGCGCCGAGATCGAGGAGTTTCCCCGCGTCGACCTCGGTCGCCGGCGTGCGCGGATGGATGCCGCGCAGGAACAGCAGCTCGTTCGCGTACTCGTTGCCGAAGCCGGCGACGTTGCGCTGGTCTTGCAGAGCGACGTGGATCGGCCGGGGATCCCGCCCGAGGTTGTGGACGGCGGCGGCCGCGTCGAACGGGTCGTCGTTGAGGGGATCGGGGCCGAGGTGGCCGATCGCGTCGGATGCGTCGGCGGGATGCTCCGGCGTGCCGGGCAGCAGCTCGACGAGCCCGAGATCGAACCCGACGGCCTCGGCGGTCGCCGTCGCCACCACGGCGCGGGCGCGGAACCCCGGCCGCGGCCAGCGGGCGCCGGGGCGCAGCACGAGCCACTCGCCCTCCATCTTGAGGTGCGTGTGCAGGATGCTGCCGCCGCTCGTTTTCAGCAGCAGGTGCTTGCCGCGGGCCACCGACTCCAGCACCGTCTGCCCGGTGAGATCGGCGGTCGCAGCCTGGGGGACGCGCAGGTCGAACCGCGTGATGACTCCGCCGCGCAGGGCGCGGTCCAGCAGGTGCGCGGTGCGCCAGACGGTGTCTCCCTCGGGCATCCGTTCCCTTCTCCGGCCGGTCAGCCGATCGTGCGGCGCAGGGTGTAGCCGCGCGGTGACTCGACGAAGCCGGCATCCCGCAGCGCCCGGCCGACGGAACTGCCGAACACCGGCGTCCCGTTGACCTGCTCGACGGTGATGGTGTCGAGCCGCCGGGACCGGGCCGTGGTTGCGAGGCTGTGCGCCGCGGCGGCCTGCAGCTGCTCGTCAGCGGTGAACACGAGCGCGGTCTTGCCGCCGCGCTCGAGATACAGCACGAGGGCGCCGTCGACGAGAGTGACCAGCCCGCCGGCCTTGCGGCCGGGGCGATGCCCGCCTTCTTGAGCGGGCCAGGGGAGTGCGCCTCCGTACGGATTGGCCGGATCGGTGGCGGCGAGGGTGATGGCCTCGCGCGGGGGCGGGTCGGGAAGGTTCGCGAACGTGCGGAGGCGGTCGACGGTGCTGGATGCCGCGAACTGCGCCGCGCCGAGCTTCTCGATGACGTACCCGCGACGGCAGTGACCGGCCTCTTCGAACCCGGCGAGGATCCGGTACGCCTGCGCGAAGCCGCCCGGCATCCCCTCGGCCTGCACGGATCCGCGCGTGACGACGCCGTAGCGGTCCAGGAGCATGCTCGCGTTCGCGGTCGCGCGGACGGCGACGTCGGGTTCGGGCTCGGGCAGCAGCGACCACCGGCCGCCGAGGCTCGGCGGACGCGGGGGAGCCGCGGTGCGGGTGGCGCTCATCGCGGTGCCGCGGTACAGGCGGGCGCGCGGCGTGCGCCGCACCGCGCGGTGCGCCTGAGACCCGCCGGCGAGCAGCGTGCGGATCGGGGCGAGCGTGTCGTTCGTGACGCGCCCCGCCCAGGTGAGGGCCCACAAAGCGTCGATGACGTCCTGTTCGCTGCCGGCGCCGGTGAGCTGCTGCAGCTGATTCGCGAAGTAGGCGCCCCCGCCGGCGAGGTGGTGCACCATCGTGGCCTCGAGCGAGCCCGGGATCAGCTCGTCCTCGGGTGGCGGGACGGTGAGGGGAGCGGCATCCGCGGGCTGCAGCGCGATCCAGCCGTCGCGGCCGGGCAGCGCGCCGTGCCCCGACCAGACGACCTCGCCGGACGCGGTGAGCTCGTCGAGCATCGCCGGGTTGTAGTCCTTGACGCGGCTCGGCAGGATGAGCGACTCCCAAGAGCTGGCCGGCAGCGGCACCCCGGCGAGCTGCTCGATGACGGAGAGGACCCCGTCGATCCCCTCCGTGGGACGCGTCAGGTGCTGCCAGCTCGGCAGGAACCGGGCGAACGCGGTGGGTTCGACGGGCTCCACGCTGCCGCGGATCGCGGCCAGAGAGCGCAGCCGGATGCGGCGCAGCGCCGCGGTGTCGCACCATTCGCGTTCATCGGGGTCGGGCGACCCCGGCGCGGCGCGGGAGGGCGTCGGCAGGAAGAAGCCGCTCGTCACCCGGCCCTGCTGCTCGAGACGCTGCAGGGTGAGCCGTGCGACGGACACGCCCACGCCGAACCGGGCCGCGGCATCCGGCGCGCGGAACGGACCGTGCGTGCGGGCGTGGCGGGCGAACAGGTCGGCGAGCGGATCGGCGACGGGCTCGAGGAACGCTGTGGGCAGGCCGACGGGGAGCGCGACCCCGAGGGCGTCGCGCAGGCGCGCGGCATCCTCGATCGCGGCGTAGCGCGGGGTGCCGGCGATCGTGACGACGATGGCGCGGCGGGATGCCACGAGGGCGTCGGCGTGCGAGGCCGCGTCGGCGGGCTCCTCCAGCCGAGCCGCGATCTCGGCGGCGTCGAGGGGGCCGAGCATGCGCAGCAGGTCGGCGACGCCTTCGAGTCCGCGCGCCTTGCGGTCAGACGCCAGTCGCTGTGCCTCGGCTTCGAACTGGGCGATGATGTCGGGGTCGAGGAGCTCCCGCATCTCGACCTTGCCGAGGAGCTCGGAAAGCAGCGCCGGGTCGACCGACAGTGCGGCGGCGCGGCGCTCGGCGAGCGGCGAATCACCCTCGTACATGAACGCGCCGACGTACCCGAACAGCAGATCGCGGGCGTACGGCGACGGCTGTGCGGGCGTGGTCTCGACCAGCCGGATGCGCCGGTCGGCGATCTGCCGGGTGATGCGCAGCAGCGCGGGCACGTCGTAGACGTCCTGCAGCACCTCCCGCAGGGTCTCCAGGATGATCGGGAAGGTCGGATGCCGGCGCGCCACCTCCAGCAGCTGCGCGGCGCGCTGCCGCTGCTGCCACAGCGGGCTGCGGCGCCCCGGATTCAGCCGCGGCATCAGCAGCGCGCGGGCCGAGCACTCCCGGAAGCGCGAGGCGAACAGTGCCGACCCGCCCACCTCGTCGGTGACGATCTGCTCGAGCTCATCGGCGTCGAACACGAACAGCTCGGCGCCCGGCGGCTCGGCCTCCGCATCGGGGATGCGCGCGATGATGCCGTCGTCGCTGGCGACCGCGGAGCCTTCGACCCCCAGCCGCTCGCGGATGCGCGCGTTCACCGCGAGGGCCCACGGTGCGTGCACGGGCATGCCGTAGGGGGAGTGCAGGATGACGCGCCAGTCGCCCACCTCGTCGCGGCCGCGCTCCACCGTGAGGCTGCGGTCGGTGGGCAGAGAGCCGGTGGCGTCCTTCTGCTCGGCGAGGTAGGCGAGCAGGTTGTCGGTCGCGTACTCGTCGAGGCCCCCGGCGGCGAGGCGTTCGCGGGCATCGGACGGGGGAGCGGCGGCCACCTCGCGGCTGAACCGGCCGAGCGCCTCGCCGAGCTCGGCGGGGCGCCCGAGGCCGTCGCCGTGCCAGAACGGCACCTTGCCCGGCTGCCCGAACGCCGGCACCACGTTGACGCGGTCGTGGGTGATCTCGACGATCCGCCAGCTCGTGGTGCCGAGCGTGAACACGTCGTTCACCCGGGACTCGTAGACCATCTCTTCATCGAGCTCGCCGACCCGCGCCCCCGGTCCCTCGCCGATCGCGAAGACGCCGAACAGGCCGCGGTCGGGGATCGTGCCGCCGCTCGTGACCGCGATGCGCTGCGCTCCCGGGCGGCCGGTGAGGGTCCCGGCATCCCGGTCCCACACCACCCGCGGGCGCAGTTCGGCGAACTCGTCGGACGGGAACCGCCCGGCGATGAGATCGAGGGTCGCCTCGAACGCGGACCGGGGCAGGGCGCGGAACGGTGCCGAGCGTCGCACGGTCTCGAACCAGTCCTCGACCTCGAGGGGGGCGAGCGCGGCGGCCGCGACCGTCTGCTGCGCGAGGATGTCGAGCGGGTTCTGCGGCACCCGGATCGCCTCGATCTGCCCGGCCAGCATCCGCTCGGTGACCACCGCGGTGTGCAGCACGTCGGAGCGGTGCTTGGGGAAAAGCGCGGCGCGGCTCACCTCGCCGACCTGGTGCCCGGCGCGCCCGATGCGCTGCAGTCCGGATGCCGCGGACGGCGGAGCCTCGACCTGGATGACGAGGTCGACCGCGCCCATGTCGATGCCGAGCTCGAGGCTCGAGGTCGCGACGACGCAGCGCAGGATGCCGGACTTCAGCTCCTCCTCCACCTGGGCGCGCTGTTCCTTGGACACCGAGCCGTGGTGCGCCTTCGCGAGGACCGGCGGGGCGCCCGCGAGGGGTTGCTGCGTTTCGTCTCGCTTCGCTCGCGGAGCGACCGGAGAGGTTGCTTCCATGCCGAGTCGCTCGGCGTAGATCTCGTTGAGCCGGCCGGTGAGCCGCTCGGCGAGGCGCCGCGAGTTCGCGAACACGATCGTCGAGCTGTTCTGCAGCACGAGATCGACGATGGCCTCTTCGACGTGCGGCCACACCGACCCGGTCATCTCGGTGGTCTCGGGCGGGTCGAACCAGTCCGCCCCGCCCGGGTCGTCGCCGTCGGCCGGGGCGCTCTGAGATGCGCTGGGGGCGGGCGGCGGGTTGGACAGGTCATCGATCGGCACGACCACGCGCATGTCGAACGTCTTGGACGCCCGCGGCGCGACGATCTCGACCGGCGCCGTTCCGCCGAGGAACGACGCCACCTCGTCGATCGGCCGCACCGTCGCCGACAGCCCGATGCGCTGGGCGGGCGCGGCATCCGGCACGAGCGACCGTCGCAGCGCGTCGAGCCGCTCGAGCGTGACCGCCAGGTGCGCCCCGCGTTTGGTCGCGGCGACGGCGTGCACCTCGTCGACGATCACCGTGTGCACGTCGCGCAGGGTCTCGCCGGCGCGGCTCGTGAGCATGAGATACAGCGACTCGGGCGTCGTGATCAGGATGTCGGGCGGCGAGGACACGAGCTTGCGGCGGTCGGACGACGTGGTGTCGCCGGAGCGCACCCCGACGGAGAGATCGGGCAGGTGGATGCCGAGGCGCCGCGCCTGCTGGCCGATGCCCACGAGGGGGGAGCGGAGGTTGCGCTCGACGTCGACGCCGAGCGCCTTCAGCGGCGAGATGTAGAGGATGCGGGTGGAGGCCTTCGCGGGGACTCGGCGGGCAGCGGCATGCGGCCCTTCGACAAGCGCAGGCACCGGACCCGCCTTCTCGTGGAACACGCGGTCGATCGCCCAGAGGAACGCGGACAGCGTCTTGCCCGACCCGGTCGGCGCGACGACGAGCGCGTGCTTTCCGGCGGAGATCGCGGTCCACGCCCCGCGCTGGGCATCGGTGGGCGCCGTGAACGCCCCGCGGAACCACTCGCTGGTCGCGGGGCCGAACATGTCGAGCACGTCACCCACCCCACCATCATGCCGAGGGGTTCCGACATCCGGGCGCGCTTCACGGCATCCGGCCTCCCGACCGCACTCGTCACGGGGCCGAGACAGGGCCTCGCCGATGAGACGCTCGGCGCGGCTCTGTGGAGTCGGCGAGGCCCTGTCTCGCGGGCGACGCGCACATCCGGATGGAGGCTACGCGGCCGCCGGGCCGGCGCGGTGCACGTGGCTGCGCGCGTGCTCGACGGCCGGAGCGAGAGCGTCGAACAGGTGGTTCCGGTGACGCAGGGCCGCGATCACGCCGACCCGCTCCGCGAGGAGCATATGCCGGGTCTGGATGCCCTTGACCAGCACCGTGACCCCGCGGCGCTCCAGCGCCGTGATGAGCGACCCGATCACCTGCGCGCCCGTGGCATCCAGCACCTGCAGCTGCGACATCCGCAGGATCACCACCTCGGCGCCCCGGATCGCGCCGACCCGGTCGACGACGCGCTCGGCCGCTCCGAAGAACAGGGCGCCGTCGAGCCGGAACAGGGCGATGCGCTCGTCGCCGGTCTGCGCGGGCCCGGGGAGCTCCTCGCGGTGCACGCCGGCGGACCGCGCGAGGGAGCGCAGCGCGAAGAAAGCGGCGACCGCGATGCCGATGAGCACGGCGTAGATGAGGTCCACGCTGACGGTCACGATGGCGGTGACCACGAAGACGACGGCGTCGGTGCGGGTCGACCCGACGACGCTGCGCACTGTGGCGACCGAGATCATGCGGCACGCGGTCACCATCAGAACGCCGGACAGCGCGGCGAGCGGGATGGTGCCGACGACCGCCGCGCCGACCGACACGATCAGCAGCAGGGCGAGCGAATGCACGACGGCGGCGAGACGGGTGCGGCCACCCGAGCGCACGTTCACCGCGGTGCGTGCGATCGCGCCGGTCGCCGGCATCCCGCCGAACAGCCCGGCGACGAGGGAGGCCAGGCCTTGGCCGACCAGTTCGCGGTCGGCGTCGTAGGGCCCGGTGTCCGAGATGGAGGCCGCGACCCGGGCCGACAGCAGCGATTCGATCGCGGCGAGAGCGGCGACCGCGACTGCCGGCCCGACGAGGCTCGTGAGCGTTGGCAGATCGGTGGCGGGGAGCCGCGGCGCCGGCAGACCCGCGGGCAGCGCTCCGATCGTGGCGACCGGCAGGTGCAGAGTCCAGCACGCTGCTGCGACGAGCGCGATCGCCACGATGGAGCCGGGGAACCGCGGATGCAGGCGCGGCGTCAGGGCCATGACGACGGCGACCACGGCGACGATCCCGAGGGTCAGCCCGACCTGCGGCCACCGCACTCCGGGCAGGGATTCGGCGGCAGCGAGGAACGCGTTCGAGCTGTGCCCCGGCTTCGTGCCGACGGCGGCGGGGACCTGCTGCAGGAAGATGATGACCGCGATGCCGAGCGTGAACCCCTCGATGACCGGCCACGGGATGTACGTCACCGCACGTCCGAGTCGCAGCACGCCGGCGGCCAGCACGACGAGCCCGGCCAGCACGCAGATCACCGCGAGCACGCCGGCGCCGTGGGCCGCGAGGATCGGGCCGAGCACCACGACCATCGCGCCGGTGGGACCGGACACCTGGACGTTCGATCCACCGAAGACGGCCGCGACGACGCCCGCCACGATCGCCGTGATGAGCCCGCTCTCCGCGCCCGCTCCCGAGCTCACGCCGAACGCGAGGGCGAGTGGCAGTGCCACGATGCCGACGGTGAGCCCGGCGAGCAGGTCTCCCCGCCACGTGTGCCGCAGGTCGCGATAGTCGGATGCCGCGGGCAGCAGGCTGCGCAGGCGTCCGAGTACGCTGTGCCGCGTGGCATCCGTCGTCGCTTCGCTCATGCCGGCACGCCCCGTGCGGCATCCGGGATCGCGGGAAGACCCGCCTGCTCGACGAGCTGCTGCTGCGTCGTCGCGAGGATCTCGCCGAGCAGGATGCGCGCCACGCGCAGCAGGTCCGCGACCTGCGGGTACGCGAGACGGTAGAACACCTGGCTGCCGCGCCGGTCGGCGTCCACGAGGCGGTTGCGACGCAGCACCGCGAGGTGCTGGGAGAGATGGGATGCCTCCAGCGCAGTCGCCTCGATGAGCTCGGACACCGACACCTCGGGCGCGGCGGAGAGCACCTCGAGGATGCGGATCCGGATCGGGTGCGCGAGCCCCTTGAACAGCCCGGCCTTGACCTCGTAGAGCGGCCGATTGGGATCGGAGAACACCGTGACCTCACAGATATGGCGAATTGATAAATCCATCATATCGCTTCCGCGTCGACCGGCGTCCCTCGCCCGGCCGGCTTGAGCTCAGTCGGGGGCGATCCCGGTCGGCCGCCAGATGCCGAAGCGGTTGCCCTGCGGGTCGACCAGGTGCGCGAAGTGGATGCGGCCGTTGTCCACGAGCGGGACGGCGACCGTCGCCCCCATCTGCTGCGCGCGGTCGAGCACCGCCTGCACATCAGCGACCTGGACGTAGAAGATCGCCCAGTTCGCCCCGCCCATCTCGCTCGTGTCCTGCAGACCGCCGCGATCCTGCTCGATCATGCTGTAGCGCGCCGGCATCGACGGCTCGGCGAACCCCCATCCGAACAGGCCGCCGTAGAACGATCTCGTGCCCTCGGGGTCCGGGGATCCGACCTCGAAGTAGTTCACGTCATTCGCCATGATGACTCCTTTCCGCCGCGATGCTACGGCCGGCCTCCGACGTTGACTTGCCCTGGATGTACGCCGCGCCCGGCGTGTCGCGTGCATCCGCGGCAAGTCAACAACGCCGCGGGTGCCGCAGGGCGGGTGCCGCAGGGCGGATGCCGCCGGGCGGGATGCCGCGCGGATGCCGCCGGGCAGGATGCCGCAGAGGGGGATTGGGAGCATCGTTTCAGGTGGCTGCCGTACGATCGGCTGCTGAGGTCCGCCCCCGCCGGCCGTTGAGGTCCGCCCCGACCGGTGCCCCCCGATTCCCGGACCAGCTGATCATGACTCCCACTCTCCGCAGTCGTTCCCGTTCCGTCACGCCCGTCTTCGTCGACGGCAGCGGCCGCCGCCTGCGGCGCGCGCGCATCGCGCTGTTCGCCGCCGCCGGTCTCGCCGCCGCCTACGTCGTGCTCGTCGTCGTCTCGCTGTTCGGCGTGCCGACGATCGCCTCACCGCTCCTTGCGCTGCCCGCGCACCCCGGCGCCGTGCCGGGATCGAGCGCCTCCCCCACGCCGTCCGTCACCGACCGTGCGTCGACCGCGCCCTCGGTGCTGCCGGCCACGCGTGAAGCCGCCTCGATCACGACGACGCAGCCGTCGGCATCGACCTCCGCCCCGGCGCCGTCCGCGACCGCGCAGCCCACCCCTAGCCCGACGCCGTCGCCGACGGCCCCGGGCAGCAGCGCGCTCGCTCCCGGGCACATCACGACGACGCTGCCGGGACACAGCGGATCCGCGCCCCGACGCAGCCCGTCGCCGCACCCGTGAGTCCTGCCGCGTCACGCCGGGAGGCGCGCTCGGCGCACCGGCCGGCGAGTCGCCCGGTGCGCGTCCGCGCACACTGGATCACGCTGTGCGCGCTGCTCGCGGCCCTCGCCGTCGCGCTCGTGGTGCAGGGGTACACGCACCATTTCGGGGGCATCGGCGACGACTCCGTCGTGGCCACCGGGCCGTCCCTGCGCGTGCCGCAGACCGTCGCGACCGGCGGCCCGGTGATCGTGGCAAACGACGGCGCGGTGCGTACGGCCGGGCCCAAGGACCGCACGGTGGCGCTCACCTTCGACGACGGCCCGGACCCGCGGTGGACCCCGCAGGTGCTCGCCGTGCTGCGCAAGCACAACGCGCACGCCACGTTCTTCGTCGTCGGCACCCAGGTGATCGCCCATCCCGAGCTCGTGCGCGACGTGGTCGCGCAGGGTGACGAGGTCGGCGTGCACACCCTGACGCATGCGAATCTCGGCACCCTGCCGGTCTGGCACCAGCAGCTCGAACTGCGCACCACCCAGGAGATCATCGAGGGCGCGGCCGGCGTGTCCACCTCGTTGCTGCGCCCGCCGTACAGCTCGGTCGACGACGCGCTCACCGACGCGGACTGGGCCTCCGTGCAGAACGCGGCATCCGACGGGTACGTCACGGTGCTCACCACGAACGACAGCGACGACTGGCGGCGACCCGGCGTGGCACGGATCATGGCGGCCTCGCAGCCCACCCGGCCGCGCGGCGAGGTGCTGCTCATGCACGACGGCGGCGGAGACCGCAGCCAGACCGTCGCCGCGCTCGATCGTCTGCTCACGCGGCTGGATGCCGACGGCTACACCGTCACCACCGTGAGCGACGCCGTGGGGCTGCGCGGCACGATGCATCCGGCCCCCGTCGTCGAACGCGCGATCGGGGCGGCGCTCATCAACGCCGTGCGCGCGAGCGATGTCGTGGTGCTCGCGCTCACCTGGGCACTCCTGCTGGCCGGCGCCGTGACCGTCGTGCGGGCCGTGCTGGTGCTGGGCGCCGCACGCCGCCACACTCGCCGGGTGCGGGCGGCCGCGCGGCTCCTCCCCACCGTCGTCACCGAGCCCGCGACGGTCATCGTGCCCGCCTACAACGAGTCGGCCGGCATCGAGGCGGCCGTGCGGTCGATCGCGGCATCCGACCACCCCATCGAGATCATCGTCGTGGACGACGGCTCGACCGACGGCACCGCCGACATCGTCGAGCGGCTCGGCCTGCCCGGCGTGCGCGTCATCCGTCAGGCGAACGGGGGCAAGCCGGCAGCGCTCAACCGCGGCCTGCGGGCGGCATCCCACGACCTCATCGTCATGGTCGACGGCGACACCGTCTTCGAGGCGGACACCGTGCGGCGGCTCGTGCAGCCCTTCGCCGACCCGCGCGTGGGCGCGGTGTCGGGCAACACCAAGGTCGCGAACCGCGGCGGGCTCCTCGGCGCCTGGCAGCACATCGAATACGTCGTCGGGTTCAACCTCGACCGACGCCTGTTCGACGTCGCGGAGTGCATGCCGACGGTGCCGGGCGCCATCGGCGGGTTCCGCCGGTCCGCTCTGGAGCGCATCGGCGGGGTCAGCTCGGAGACCCTCGCCGAGGACACCGACCTGACCATGGCCCTGTGCCGGGACGGCTGGCGGGTGGTGTACGAAGAGTATGCCCTGGCCTGGACCGAGGCGCCCGCGACGCTCGCGGAGCTGTGGAAGCAGCGCTACCGCTGGTGCTACGGCACCCTCCAGGCGATGTGGAAGCATCGCGGCGCGCTCGTGCAGAAGGATGCCGCCGGCAAGCTCGGCCGGCGCGGCCTGGTCTATCTGCTCGTGCTGCAGGTGCTGCTGCCGCTGTTCGCGCCCGTCGTGGACATCTTCGCGATCTACGGCCTGGTCTTCCTCGACCCGGTCCGCGTGATCGGGGTGTGGCTGGCGTTCCTGCTCGTGCAGCTGCTCATGGCGCTGTACGCGTTCCGGCTGGACGGGGAGTCGCCCGGCGTGCTCTGGACCCTGCCGCTGCAGCAGGTCGTCTACCGCCAGCTGATGTACCTCGTCGTCATCCAGTCGGTGTTCACGTCGCTGGCCGGCACCCGCCTCCGCTGGCACCGCATGGAGCGCTACGGCACGCTGAAGGCGCCGACGCCGGCAGGGTCCGGCCCCGCGACCCGCTGAACCGGCGAACCCGCACCCGCGTGCAGGCGTCCGGCCGCCGCCGCGATCTCCGCGACGAGCGTCGGGTCGCCGCGCAGCTCGAACGCGACGTGCGGGGGAACCCATGCGAGCGCGGACACGAGGTGCGCGACGCTCTCGCCCCGCAGCGGCCAGAGGCAGCAGCCCTCCTCGTCACCCCGCAGCTCCGCTCCCCAGCCGCCGAGCAGCATCCGCATCCGGTCGAGGTCCGCGTGCAGCCGCACGTCGATGCGCAGCGGGGCGCGGACCGCGCGGATGCGGCCGCGCACGTAGGCTCCGGCATCTCCGCCCGGAACCGGGCGCGGCTCGAACCTCACCCGTGTGCCGGACACCGTGTCGATGCGATCGAGCCGGAACGTGCGCCAGTCGGCGCGATCCCGGTCCCAGGCAAGCAGCATCCAGCTGCGTCCGAGCGAGACCAGGGCGTGCGGCTCGACGCTGCGCCGCGTCTCGGCGCCGTCCGCCGCGCGGTACGCGAAGCGCAGCCGTTCGTGGTCCCGGCACGCGAGCGCGAGGGTGCCGAGCAGATCCGCCGAGACCGGGATGCCGCCGGCCGGCGCGGTGTGCAGGGATGCCGCGACGGCATCGGTGCGCGTGCGCAGCGCCGGCGGCAGCAGTTGCTCGAACTTGGCGAGCGCGCTGAGCGTGGTGTGCTCGCCGTCGACGAGTCCCTGGGCGACCGCAGAGCGCAGGCCCACCGCGATGGTCACCGCTTCGTCCTCGGTGAGCAGCAGGGGAGGCAGGTGTGCACCGGCCTCGAGACGGTAGCCGCCGCCGAGTCCGCGCTCCGCCTCGACTCGGTAGCCGAGCTCGCGGAGACGCTCGATGTCACGCCGCAGGGTGCGCTCGGTGATGTCGAGGCGGGCGGCGAGCTGCGCGCCCGGCCACCGGCGATGGGTCTGCAGGAGGGCGAGCAGTTCGAGCACGCGGGATGCCGTGTCGGCCATGGATCCCATCATGCGCGAAATTCAGGACGGAAACTGACCTGAATCGCCCGTAGCGTGGGCTCATCGAAGCAAGACGGGTGCGCAGCATCCCGACGAGAGGAACAGACCGTGGACTTCAAGATCGAGCTCGTGTTCGTGCCGGTGTCCGATGTGGACCGCGCCAAGCACTTCTACGGCGAGCAGCTCGGCTGGAACGTCGACTACGACGCGACCGTCAGCGAGGAGGTGCGCTTCGTGCAGATCACCCCGCCGGGATCGGCCTGCTCGATCGCGTTCGGCCGCGGCCTCATCGACGACATGCCGGTGGGCAGCCAGCGCAGCGTGCAGATCGTCGTCGCGGACGCGGATGCCGCCCGCGAGCACCTGCGCGCCGGCGGCGTCGACGCGACCGAGGTGGAG
>DATMTQ010000168.1:0-28549 GCA_035564095.1 Microbacterium sp.
GCGGATCGGCGCCCCCATCCCTCCTGGAGCCCAGAATGACGACACTCGGGCAGCAGCTGCTGCGACGCAAGCCCACCACCCCACCGGCGGCGAACGAGGCCCATCTCAAGCGCTCGATCGGGCTCTTCTCGCTGACCATGATCGGCGTGGGCGGCACGCTCGGCACGGGTATCTTCTTCATCCTGTCCGAGGCGGTGCCCGCAGCGGGACCCGCCGTCATCATCTCTTTCATCATCGGCGGGATCGTCGCGGGCCTCACCGCCCTCTGCTACGCCGAGATGGCGGGCGCCGTCCCGGTCGCGGGGTCGACCTACTCGTACGCCTACGCCACGCTCGGCGAGGCCACGGCGATGGGCGTCGGCGCGTGCCTGCTGCTGGAGTACGGCGTCTCGACCGCGGCGGTCGCGGTCGGCTGGTCGCAGTACGTGAATCAGCTGCTGCAGAACCTCTTCGGCTGGCAGATCCCTGTCCAGTGGGCGCAGGCGCCGGAGGAAGGTGGCATCATCAACGTTCCCGCCGTGATCGTGATCGTGCTCTGCTCGCTGCTGCTGATCCGCGGCGCGAGCGAGTCGACGACCGTGAACAGCATCATGGTGGTCATCAAGATCGCGGTGGTGCTGTTCTTCTGCGCCGTCGCCTTCACCGGCTGGAACGCAGACCACTTCCACAACTTCGGTGCGGCCGGCTTCTCGGGAATCGTCGGCGGGACCGGCATCATCTTCTTCTCGTTCGTCGGGCTGGATGCCGTCTCGACCGCCGGTGAAGAGGCCAAGAACCCCAAGCGCAACCTGCCGCTGGCGATCATCTGCGCGCTGCTGATCATCATCACCCTCTACGTGCTGACCAGCATCTCGGCGCTGGGCGCGCAGGCTCCCGCGAAGTTCAAAGGTCAGGATGCCGGCCTGGCGGTGATCCTGCAGAACATCCTGCACTCGTCGTGGCCGGGCACGGTCATCGCCATCGGTGCGATCATCTCGATCTTCTCCGTCACGCTCGTCTGCCTGTACGGCCAGACGCGCATCCTGTTCGCGATGTCGCGAGACGGCATGATTCCGGCGATCTTCGAACGGGTCAATCCGCGCACGATGACGCCGGCGCGGGGCACGGTCATCGTGATGATCGTGACGAGCATCCTGGCCGCGGTGATCCCGATCAACTTCCTCGCCGAGATGACCTCCATCGGAACCCTCGTCGCGTTCCTCGTCGTCTCGGTCGGCGTGATCATCCTGCGGGTGCGCGAGCCCAACCTCGAACGCGGCTTCAAGCTGCCGTTCGGCTGGCTCATCCGGATCCTGTCGATCCTCGGCTGCATCGCTATCATCACTCAGCTTCAGGCGATCACGATCTGGGTCTTCCTCATCTGGACCGCGGTCTTCCTCGTCTTCTACTTCTTCTACGGCCGCAAGCGCTCCGTGCTGCAGACCGGACACGTGCTCGACGCCGGCATCGACGTGCCGTACACCTCGAACGTGCGCCAGCTGGAGGACGAGCGGTGACGGTCCTCGTCGGCGTCAGCCCCGGGCGCCGGTCGGCCGCCGTCGTGCAGCTGGGCGAACTGCTGGCCCGGTCGCTCGGTATGGACCTCGTGATCGCGGCGGTCACGCCGCGCAGCTGGCCGCCGAGCGCGCGGCCGGTCGACACGGAGTGGCTGGAGTACGCGGATGCGTCGGCGAACGTCGTGCTCGATCACGCCGCCGCGATACTGGCGGGCGATGTGAAGGCGGCGTTCGTGGTGCACGAGGCGTCCTCGGCGCGGCGCGGCATCCTGGAGCTCGTCGAGAAGCACGACGCGCGCCTCATCGTGCTCGGCTCGTCCACCGCAGGACAGATCGGACGGGTCAGCGTCGGGTCCGAGGCGGACGGTCTGCTGCACGCGTCGCCGGTTCCGGTCGCCATCGCACCGCGCGGCTACCGGGCGGGCAACGGCGCCCGCGTCACCCGGATCACGGCCGCGTACAGCGGCTCCGAGTCATCGGCCGATCTCGTGATCGCGGCCGCCGGCATCGCCGCCGCAGGCGGGGGCGCGCTGCGGCTGGCATCCTTCGCGGTCCTTCCGCCGGCGCCGATGACCGCCGGGGTCGGCGCGAACGCCGAGGACCAGATCCGCGACGAGTGGGTCCGCCGGATGCGCGAGGACGCCGCCACGCTGCTCCACGAAGTCGCCGAGCTGCCGCACACCCCGGCATCCACGGACGCCGTCGTCGGCACCGGGGAGTCGTGGAGCTCCGCCATGGACGACGTCGAGTGGGCGGCGAACGACGTGCTGGTGGTCGGCTCGTCGAGCCTCGGACCGCTGGCCCGGGTGTTCGTCGGCTCGCACGCCGCGAAGGTCGTGCGCCACTCCCCCGTGCCCGTCGTCGTGGTACCCCGCGGCCGCGCCGAGGTGCTGGCCGCACGCGCCGAGGCCGGCTGAGCCGTCCCGCCGGCACCCACCCCGCCTGCTGCACCCTCTCCGCGAGACGGGGTGTTGACGCCGAGACGCACGAACCGCGGCCGTATCTCGGCGTGAACACCCTGTTTCGACGCTGTCTCCGGGCGCGTTCAGCCGGTGGCGTCGGTGCCGGGCGCCGCGAGCCAGTGCGCGGGGGCGGGCAGCGCGACGTACGCGACGTCGGCGGCGGCATCCGTCACCGTCGCGGTGCAGTACAGCAGCGACTCGGTCGGATACCCGTGCCCGCGGTTGTCGCGGATGATGGCGCGGTCGTCGTCCGGACCGAGTTCGGCGCTGCGGGCCAGCAATGCGACCCAGGCATCCGGCCACGTCGGATCGGGGCCGGGCGTCGGCCGGGTGGCACGGTAGTCGGGCAGCCAGTGCGCGATGCGGGCGGTCGCGGGATCGTCGATGCCGTCGTGCGCGAGCATGTGCACGCCCGGTCCGAGGTCGGTGGTGACGAGGATGCGCCCGTCCCACGCGTGCACCCGCGCCGACGTGCCGGCGACCTCGAGAAGGTTGAAGCCGTGCGTGCGGGGCGCGGCATCCAGTGCGTGCCCCGTGACGGATGCCAGGGGCAGCGTGCCGCGCGAGACCAGCTGGTCCTCGGGCAGGTCGACGGTGTCCGCACGGTTCAGCAGGATCGCGAGGCGGGCGTGGGCGGGATCGGCGGCGAGCCACGCGCCGCCCGCGCGGATGTCGTGCACGCCGACGACGCCCGGCAGCTGCGGCCACCACGCCCCGAGCGGATGCCACGGCCGGCCCGGATCCTCGTCCCGCACGGCGAGCAGCCGTACCGCGGCGCCCGGCCCCGCCGCCGCATCGGGCACGTCGATGATCACAGTGCACATCGCCGCGCTCCTCCCGCCCTCGACACTCGGTGTTGACTTGCCCTAAACGTACGGCAGCCCCGGCGTGTCGCGTGCATCCGGGGCAAGTCAACAGGGTGGGCGCGAGACGGCGCGGGGGCGGGGATGGTGCCAGAATCGGGGACGTGCAGATCGTCGTGGGAGTGACCGGCGGCATCGCCGCGTACAAGACCGTCCAGCTGGTGCGTGCGCTGGTGCTGCAGGGACACGACGTGCACGTGGTGCCGACCGACGACGCGCTGCGGTTCGTCGGGCTGCCGACATGGGAGGCCATCAGCCGGCATCCGGTGACCACCTCGGTGCACGAGGGCGTCGACACGGTGCGACACGTCGCGCTCGGGCAGGCCGCGGACCTCGTGATCGTCGCGCCCGCGACCGCCAACACCCTCGCGCGCATGGCGACCGGGATCGCCGACGACCTGCTCGGCACCACGCTGCTGGCGACCTCCGCCCCCGTCGTCGTCGCGCCCGCGATGCACACCGAGATGTGGCTGCATCCCTCGACCCAGGCGAACATCGCGACCCTGCGCGCCCGCGGCGTGCACATCGTGGGACCGGAGAGCGGGCAGCTGACCGGTTCCGACAGCGGTCCGGGACGGATGACCGAGCCCGACGACATCCTCGCGTACGCGCTGGGGATCGTGCGGCCCGCCGACCTCGCAGGCCTCCGGGTCGCCGTCACGGCGGGCGGCACGCGCGAGCCGATCGACCCGGTGCGGTTCCTCGGCAACCGGTCCAGCGGCCGGCAGGGGGTGGCGCTCGCACGGGCCGCGGCCGATCGCGGAGCGGAGGTGACGCTCATCGCGGCGCACATCGAGCAGGCCGTGCGGGCGGACGCCGTGCACCCGCGGATCGTCGTCGTGCCGGTCGGCACGGCCGAGGAGCTGGGATCCGCCGTGACGGATGCCGCCGCGGCGGCCGACATCGTGGTGATGGCGGCCGCGGTCGCGGACTACCGTCCGGCAGCCGCGGCCGAGCGCAAGCTGACGAAGGAGGCCGGGCGCCTCACCGCGATCGAACTGGTCGAGAACGACGACATCGTCGCCGGTCTGGTGCGGGGCCGCCGCGACGGGCAGACGATCGTCGGCTTCGCGGCCGAGACCGCCGAGGATGCCGCCGACCTGCTCGAGCGCGGCATCCGCAAGCGCCGCCGCAAGGGAGTCGACCTGCTCGCGGTCAACGACGTGAACGAGGGCCACGGATTCGAGCAGCCGGACAACGCCCTGCTGATCATCGACGCCGACGACGCGGTCGTGGCCGAGGCCGCAGGCTCGAAGCGCGCTGTCGCCGACGCCCTCTGGGACGCTGTGCTCGCCGCCCGCGCGTAGCGGATGCACGAACGCCGTGGCGCGGACGGCGGCCGACTACAGGGTCAGGCCGTGGCCGAACCGGAAGAGCGGGTCCTCGGTGTCGAAGGGCACGTCCGGGCGGGATGCCTCGACCGCGGCCATCGAGCGGGGCACGTCGAACGGCAGCCGGCCGGTGGCGGGCACGGCGCCGGACAGCACGTCGAGCAGTGCCTGCGCGCTCGAGCCCCAGTTCGCCACGACCGCGTTCGCGGTGACGACGATCGGCTCGAGGATCGCGGGACGGTCCAGGAACACGTCGACCACGGTCGGCACCACCGCTGCGACCTCGGCGAGGTGCGCGAGGGTCGCGGCGTCGAACTCGAGCGAGCCGGCGTGGAAGAAGTTCTCGAACATCGATGAGCGCTCCTCGTACGGCGCCTGGATCCGCAGGATCGCGACGTCCGCCTCGGCGGGGGAGGCGACGACCTGACCGTACTGCGCGGCCACATCCGTCGCGATCCCCTCGACGTAGAGCTTCGCGCCACGGGCGAACGGCAGCACTTCGACGAGCTCAGTGACTGCGCGGGGCTTGTTGGACAGCACGGTGACGGATGCCTGCTGGGCGGCGAAGCCGGCCGCGCGGAACTCGTCCGAGCCGACGAGCGCGTCGGCGGCCGCGGCATCCACGTACGGGTCCTCGAACAGGCCCAGCTCGAACTTCTCGCGCAGCAGGCGCCGGGCCGAGGCATCCAGCCGCTCCTCGGTGACGACGCCGGACCGCACGAGGTCGATGAGCATCTGAGGCTCCTGCTCGCCGCCGAACTGGTCGGCGCCGGCATCCAGGATCTTCGCCATGCGCTCGGCGGGCGTGAGGTGCTCGACGCCCCACGCGCGCGCGGAGAAGTCGGTGCCCATGATCGGCTGGTCGGTGATCAGGCCCCAGTCGGTGCACACGATGCCGTCGAAGCCGAAACGCTCGCGCAGGAGCCCCGTGAGCACGCCCTTGTTGAAGCCGAAGCCGACCTCTTCGTACCGGGTGCCGACGGGCATGCCGTAGTACGGCATGATCTGGCGGCCGCCGGCGGCGAAGACCGCCTCGAAGGGCTTCAGGTGGTGCTCGAAGTTGTCGCCCGGGTACACCTGCTCGCGGCCGTAGTCGAAGTGCGGGTCCTCCCCGTCCTTCTGCGGGCCGCCGCCCGGGAAGTGCTTGGTCATGGTCGACACGGATCCGGGCCCGAACGAAGAGCCCTGGAATCCCCGCACATACGCGGCGCCGAGAGCGCCGGACAGGTCGGCGTCCTCACCGAACGTCTGCAGCTGACGAGCCCAGCGCGACTCGGTGGCGAGATCCACCTGCGGGTGCAGGGCGACGCGGATGCCGACGGCGGTGTACTCCTGGCGGGCGATGTCGCCGAACCGCTCGACGAGGGCGGCGTCCCGCGTGGCCGCAAGGCCCAGGGGCTCGGGCCACTGCGAGAACGGGCCGGACAGGATCGAGGCGCCCGGGTTCTCGCTGAACGAGTGGCGCGGGTCGGTCGAGATCGTCACCGGGATGCCGAGCCGCGTGGATGCCGCGAGCTCCTGCAGCCTGTTGTACCAGCGGGCGATCTCGCCCGCCGTGGGTGCGGCGCCGAGCAGATTGAAGTGCGACATGTGCAGGTCGACGACGTGGCGCCGGTTCGACGGGATGCCGAACGCCTCGCTGCCCTCGGAGAGCTCCCCGCCCTCGCCCAGGGCGATCATGGTGTGGAAGAACAGGCCCGCCTTCTCTTCCAGCGTCATCTCGCGAAGCAGCAGCTCGACGCGCTCGGAAGTGGGAAGGTCGGCGTTCAGCCAGGGGCGCTCGGTCGCGGCGTCGTTGCTCATGCGCTCATCATAAACCGAATGACGCTCGGTTTCTAGAGGGAAACCTCGACGTCGTCCCGGATCACGGCGAGGACGGCATCCCCGTACGCCTCGCGCTTCTTCACGCCGATGCCGCTGATGCCCTCGAGATCGGCGACGGATGCCGGCCGCAGCTGTGCGAGGGCCCGCAGCGTCGCGTCGTTGAACACGACGTACGCCGGAACCCCCTGCTCGCGCGCCTGCTCGCCCCGCCAGGCGCGGAGGGCCTCGAACAGCGCCCGGTCGCCGTCGGCCACCTGGTCTGCGACGGTCGACTTGCGCACCCGGCCGGCTCCCCCGCCGCGGCCGAGCACGTCGCGCCGCAGCGGCACCGGGGTCTCGCCGCGCAGCACGCCACCGCTCGTCTCGCTGAGCCCGAGCACGCCGTACTCGCCCTGCGCCACGAGCAGTCCGCGGGCCAGCAGCTGCCGCACGACGCTGCGCCAGTCCTGCTCGCTGAGATCCGCCCCGAGGCCGAATGTCGACAGCGCGGAGTGCCCCTGCTGCCGCATCCGCTGCGTGTCGCTGCCGCGCAGGATGTCGATGAGGTGGCCCGCGCCGAACGACTGCCCGCGCTCGCGCTGCAGCCGCACGATCGTGGACAGCAGCTTCTGCGCGGGCACCAGGCCGTCCCACGTCTCGGGCGGGGTGAGGCAGGTGTCGCAGTTGCCGCACGCGCCGGATGCCTCCCCGAAGTACCCGAGCAGGTTCTGCCGGCGGCATCCCACGGTCTCGCAGAGGGCGAGCATGGCGTCGAGGTGCTGATGCTGGCTCTGGATGTACGCGCGGTCCGGTCCCTGAGCCTGTCGAAGGGCGCCGGCGTCGATGAACCGGCGCTGCTGCACGACGTCGCCGAGACCGTACGCCATCCACGCGATGGAGGCCTCGCCGTCGCGGCCCGCGCGGCCGGTCTCCTGGTAGTACCCCTCGACGGATTTGGGCAGGTCGATGTGCGCGACGAACCGCACGTCGGGCTTGTCGATGCCCATGCCGAACGCGATCGTGGCGACCATCACCACCCCGTCTTCGCGCAGGAACCGCGATTGGTTCGCCGCGCGCACCTCGGCGGGAAGGCCCGCGTGGTAGGGCAGCGCGTCGATGCCCTGGCCGCACAGGTACTCGGCGGTCTGCTCCACGGTCTTGCGGCTGAGGCCGTACACGATGCCGGAGACCGCCTCCGGCATCGACCGGATGAACGACACCAGCTGCCGGCGCGGGTCGCTCTTGGGCTCGATGCGGTACTGGATGTTCGGCCGGTCGAAGCTCGCGACGAAGTGCCGGGCGTCGGGCAGGTTCAGGCGCTGCGCGATCTCTCGGTGCGTCGCCTCGGTGGCGGTCGCGGTGAGGGCCATGCGGGGCACGCCCGGGAAGTCCTCGGCGAGCGCGTCGAGCTGCAGGTAGTCGGGACGGAAGTCGTGCCCCCACTGGGATACGCAGTGCGCCTCGTCGATCGCGATGACGCTCAGCCGCCCGCGCTGCAGCAGGCCTTTGGTCTGTGCGAGGTTGAGCCGCTCGGGTGCGACGTAGACGAGATCCAGCTCGCCGGAGAGATACGCCTGCTCGACCTCCTGCCGCTCGTGCGGCAGCTGCGTGGAGTTGAGGTACGCGGCGCGCACGCCGTTCGCGATGAGCGCCGCGACCTGGTCGTGCATGAGGGCGATGAGGGGGCTCACCACGAGTCCCGTGCCGGGCCGCACGAGCGCGGGCACCTGATAAGTGATCGACTTGCCCCCGCCGGTCGGCATGAGCACCACGGCATCCCCGCCCGCGATCACGTGGTCGACGACGGCCTGCTGATCGCCGCGGAAGGCGTCGTACCCGAACACCTCGCGCAGGCACGTGGAGGCATCGGAGGGGCGGATCGCCGCGGCGGTGTCGTTCACCCCGACCACGCTACCCGTGGCTTCCGACACTCCGCGTCGTCGTCCACAGACCCGACCTCTCGGAGCTGGGCTCGATAGCCAGGCCTAGGCTCGGACCATGACTGAAGAGGAGATCGAGGTCGTCCGTGCGGCGCACCGGTATGAGATCCGTGTCGGCGGCCGGCTCGCCGGGTTCACGATGTTCCATGCGGACGAGCAGGGCCGCCTGGTGTTCCCGCACACCGTGATCGACCCGGCGTTCGGCGGCCGCGGCCTCGGCCGGGCGCTGGTGGCGCGAGCGATGGCGGATGTGGCATCCCGCGGCGAGACCGTCGTGCCGCTGTGCCCGTTCGTGGCGAAGTACCTGCACCTCACCGAGGTGCCCGGCCTGACGGTCGACTGGCCTCAGGCGAGCTGAGACGCGTCCTCGCCGGAACTACAGCCGCACCACCTCGGTCACCCGTACGACCGCGGTGCCGGCCTCGTCGGATGCCACCAGATCCACCACGCCGCGGATGCGCCAGTCGTGGTCGCCGGCGGGGTCGTCGATCGTCTGCTCGACGGCCCACGTTCCGGATGCCGCGTCGGACTCGTCGATCCGCACCAGCGCGGTCGAGCGCGCCGATCCGCCGGTGAGGATCTCGTCGTGCTCGTCGTAGTACGCGTCCAGCGCCTCCGGCCAGCCGGCATCCGGGTCGAGCTCGACCAGCTCGTCGTCGCGCTGCAGCGCCGCGAGCTGCACCCGGCGGAACAGCTCGTTGCGCACCAGCACGCCGAACGCGCGGCGGTTGGTGAGCACCGACGGCGGTGCCGGCGGCACCACATCGGACTCCGGTCCCTGAGCGTGTCCCAGGGCGGCCGCGGGATTCACCAGCGACTCCCACTCGTCGACGAGGCTCGAATCCACCTGGCGCACCATCTCGCCGAGCCACGCGATGACGTCCAGCAGCTCCGGCGTCTGCGCGTCGGCGGGCACGGTCTGCCGGATCGCCCGGTACGCGTCGCTGAGGTAGCGCAGCACGAGCCCCTCGCTGCGGGCGAGCTGATACAGCGAGATGAGCTCGGCGAACGACAGCGCCCGCTCGAACATGTCGCGCACCACGGACTTCGGGCGCAGGGCGAAGTCGAGCACCCACGGCTGGCTCGAGGCGAACACCTCGTACGACTGCGTGAGCAGCTCCTCGAGCGGCTTCGGGTAGGTGATCTCCTCGAGCGCCTCCATGCGCTCGTCGTAGTCCAGTCCGTCGCGCTTCATGGCGGCGACTGCCTCGCCGCGCGCCTGGTACTCCTGCTGCGACAGCACCGGCCGCGGGTCGTCGAGGGTGGCCTCGATGACGCTCACGACGTCGAGCGCGTAGTGCCCGGTGCCGGCGGTCGCGCCTCCGGTCCCTGAGCCTGTCGAAGGGCCGGGCTCGCGCAGTTCGACCGACGGATCCAGCAGATCGATCGCGGCGAGCGCGAACGGCGACAGGGGCTGGTTCAGCGCGAAGTTCGGCTGCAGGTCGACGGTGAGCCGGATGCTGGGGGCACCGCGTTTCGACTCGGGCGCGCTCCGCGCGGCCTCGCGGGGCGACCGATCGGCGGCATCCCCCCACTCCACCACGCCCGCCGTCACCAGGGTGCGGAAGATCGCGATCGCGCGCCGGGCCAGCTCGTACCGCCGCGCCTGCGGCTCGTGGTTGTCGAACACGAGCGAGCGGACGCCTGCGACCACGTCGCCCCCGCGCGCGATGACGTTGATGAGCATCGCCGCGGTCAGCTGCAGCTGGGGGGCGAGCGGCTCCGGCTCGGCCGCCACCAGCCGGTCGTACGACGTCTGCGTCCAGTTCACGAACCCCTGCGGCGCCTTCTTGCGGGTGAGCTTCTTCAGCTTCTTCGGATCGTCGCCGGCCTTGGCGATCGCCGCGGCGTTCTCGATCTCGTGCTCGGGCGCCATCACCACGACGTCGCCGGCGGTGTCGTAGCCGGCGCGGCCCGCGCGCCCGGCGATCTGGTGGAACTCGCGGGCGGTGAGCTGCCGCATCCTCTGCCCGTCGAATTTGGTGAGGGCGGTCAGCAGCACGGTGCGGATCGGCACGTTGATCCCCACCCCGAGGGTGTCGGTTCCGCAGATCACCCGCAGCAGCCCGCGCTGGGCGAGGGTCTCGACGAGGCGCCGGTAGCGCGGCAGCATCCCGGCGTGGTGCACCCCGATGCCGGCGCGCACGTACCGCGACAGGGTGCGGCCGAACGCGGTCGTGAACCGGAACCCGCCGATCGCCTCGGCGATGGCATCCCGCTGTTCTCGGCCGACGATCCGGATGCTGGACAGCGCCTGCGCCCGCTCCATCGCCGCCGCCTGCGAGAAGTGCACGATGTACACGGGCGAGCGGGAGGTGTGCAGCAGCTCCTCGACGGTCTCGTGGATCGGCGTGCGCACGTACGCGAAGTGCAGCGGCACCGGCCGCTCCACCCCCGTGATGCGCGCCACGGCGAGCCCCGTTCGGCGCGTCAGGTCGTCCGCGATCGCGGACACGTCGCCGAGGGTTGCCGACATCAGCAGGAACTGCGTGTGCGGGAGCAGCAGCAGCGGCACCTGCCACGCCCACCCGCGGTCGGGGTCGCCGTAGTAGTGGAACTCGTCCATCACGACCTGCGCGACATCGGCGCCGGCGCCCTGACGCAGCGCCAGGTTGGCGAGGATCTCCGCGGTGCAGCACACGATCGGGGCATCCGGGTTGACCGACGAGTCGCCGGTGACCATGCCCACGTTCTCGGCGCCGAAGATGTCCGCGAGCGCGAAGAACTTCTCGCTGACGAGGGCCTTGATGGGCGCCGTGTAGTAGGTGCGGCCTCCGCGGGCGAGGGATGCCGCGTGCGCCGCGATCGCGACGAGGGACTTGCCGGTGCCGGTGGGGGTGGACAGGATCACGTGCGACCCGGTGACCAGCTCCATCACGGCCTCGTCCTGCGCGGGGTAGAGCATGATGCCCTGGTCTTCCGCCCAGGCGACGAAGCCGAGGTAGACGTCGTCGGGATCGGCTCCGAGAGGAACGGCATCCAGGAGCGAGACGGGCATCATCCGAGTCTGCCAGCCCCGCACGCACGCCGGCGGCGTAGCCTGACGGGATGACCCGCCTGGATGCCTCGACCGAGCCTGCCGAGATCGAGTCGGCGGCCGAGTGCGACGGCCCGCGCGCCGTGCTGCTCGAGGCCAGGCAGGTGCCGCTCGGCGGCCTGCGCGCGATGGATGTGCGGCGGTCGCTGCCGCAGCGAGACCTGCCGCTCATCGGCGCCTGGTGTTTCCTCGACCGCTTCGGACCGCAGGAGACGGTGATGCGCGTCGATCCGCACCCGCACATCGGGCTGCAGACCGTGACCTGGCCCTTCGTCGGCGAGGTGCGCCACCGCGACACGCTCGGCAGCGACGTGCTCATCAGCCGCGGCCAGCTGAACCTGATGACCGCGGGCGACGGCATCGCGCACTCCGAGTACTCGACCGGCGACGGCCCGATTCCGCTCGACGCCCTGCAGCTGTGGGTGGCACTGCCCGAGTCCCGCCGGCACGGCCTGCCCGCCTTCGAGCAGCACACCGATCTGCCGACCGTGGAGTTCGCGGACGGCGGCACGGCCACCGTGGTGCTGGGCGAGCTCGCCGGCGTGGCATCCCCCGCGTCGGCCTACACCCCGATCATCGGGGCGGAGCTGAACCTGCCCGCCGGCACAGCGGTGCTGCTGCCGCTGCGCCCGCAGTGGGAGCACGGGCTCGTCGGCATCTTCGGCGACGTCACGGTCGCCGGAACGCGGGTGGCTCCGGATCAGCTGCTGTACCTCGGCATCCACCGCGACAGCGTGCTGGTGCAGGCTGAGACGGATGCCACCGTCTTCCTGCTCGGCGGCGAGCCGTTCGAGGACGACATCGTCATGTGGTGGAACTTCGTGGGGCGCACGCACGAGGAGGTCGTCGAGGCGCGGGATGCCTGGGAGGAGCGGGATGCCCGCTTCGGCGACGTCCCCGGGCACGACACGCGCATCCCCGCCCCGGAGATGCCGCACGTGCGCCTCGCCCGTCGCCACCGCCGCATCTGAGGCATCCGGCATCCGGTATCCGGCGCGGGCCCGCCGGGCGCGCGCGTCTACTTCGCGAACCGCCGGCTGACGATGTCGCGCATGATCTCGTTCGTGCCGCCGTAGATGCGGTGCACGCGGGCGTCGAGGAACGCGCGGGCGATCGGGTACTCGGTGATGTAGCCGTAGCCGCCGTGCAGCTGCACGCAGGTGTCGACGACCTCCCACTCGCGCTCGGTCGTCCAGAACTTGACCTTCGCGGCCTCTTCGGCCGAGAGCTTGCCGTCCTTGTAGGCGAGCAGCGCCTTGTCGACGTACGCCCACATGGCGTCGACGGTCGCCGAGACGTCGGCGAGCCGGAAGCGGGTGTTCTGGAAGTCGAGGATCCGCTCGCCGAACGCCTGGCGGTCCTTCGTGTAGGCCAGCGTCCACTCGAACGCGGCCTGTGCGGCGCCCGCCCCCGCGACGGCGATCGACAAGCGCTCGAGCGGCAGGTTCATCATGAGCTGGACGAACCCCTTGCCCTCGGCCCCGCCGATCAGATTCTCGTCGGGCACGAAGACGTCGGTGAACGAGAGCTCCGCCGTGTCGTGGCCGTGGAAGCCCATCTTGCTGAGCTTCTTGCCGTGGTCGAATCCCGGCATGCCGTTCTCGAGGATCAGCAGGCTGAAGGCGTCCGGCCGGTCGCCCTCGCCGGTCTTGACGAACGTGACCACCATGTCGGCGGTCTTGCCGCTGGAGATGAACGTCTTCGCGCCGTTGACGAGATAGCCGCCCTCGACCCTCTTGGCGGTGGTCTTGATGCCGCGCAGGTCGCTGCCGGCCCCCGGCTCGGTCATCCCGAGCGCGCCGAGCACCTCCCCGGTGGCCATCGCGGGCAGCCACTTCGCCTTCTGCGCGTCGGTGCCCATGTGCACGAGGTACGGCACGGCGAGGTCGTCCTGGATGCCGAGCGCCCCGGCCAGCGAACCTGCGCCGGCGCGGATGACCTCCTCGCTCACGATGGTGCGGAAGCGGTAGTCCTGCAGCATCCCGGCGCCGCCGAACTCCTCCGGGACGGACAGCCCGAGGAGTCCCGCCTCGCCGGCCGCCGTCATCGTGGCGCGGTCGATTTCACCGTCGGCCTCCCACCGGGCGATGGCCTCGTTCGTGACGTACCGCTTGATGAACTCCTGGACGACCTCGCGGAAAGCCTCGTGGTCCTCGTCGAAGATGTCGCGCTCCATGCCGGGCATTCCTCTCGCCGTCGAGCTGGTGGGATCAAGTTCCACAGATCATGATACTCAGTCCCACGCCGCGCTCACTGCACCGGCGGTGCCGTCGACTCGCACCCGCTGCCCGGTCGTGAGCACCCGGGTGCCGTCGCCGGTGCCCATGACGGCGGGGATGCCGTTCTCGCGGGCGACGATGGCGGCGTGCGAGCCGATGCCGCCGGTGTCGACGACGACCGCCGCCGCACGCTGGAACAGCGGTGTCCAGGCGGGGTTCGTGTACGGGCAGACGAGGATCTCGCCGGCGCGGAGCGTGCCGAACTCGGAGAAGTCCCGGATCACCCGCACCGGCCCGGTGGCCTGCCCGGCGCACGCGGGAGTGCCTGTGACGAGGGCGTCGGAGGCTGCGCCGGCGCGCGGCCGGAAGATCGCGGCGTAGTCGACCATCGGCACCGCCGACATCGTCGCCCGGGCGGCCGCCCTGGTCCGCACGAGCCGGGCGAGAGCGGCGAGCTGCGCCGGCGCCGCCGTCTCGATGTCGGGGATCGCGGTCAGCTCCTCGAAGCGCAGATGGAAGACGTCGAACGGGTCGGCGAAGACGCCGCGGTCCACGAGCCGGGCGCCGAGTTCCATCAGCATCCGGCGCAGCGCCGGCGCCAGACGGGTGAACGCGGCGTGCGAATCCTCCCGGAACGCGATCGCGGCCCGAGCCGCGTCCACCAGCCTCAGCACCCGGTCATGTCGCCTCGGGTTCTGCAGCGCGGGCAGCGCGGCGAGCTCGCGGCGCGCGTCGGCCGCGGCGGCGTCCGGCTCGCGGGCGCGCTCCTGCACGGCGAGGGCCGCGACGATCCCGACGACGATCTCGGGGCGGTCGCCCCAGGTCGGCGGAGAGATGAGCACGGACGAATCCGTCTCGCGGTATCCGAACTCGGCGAGGTATCCGTCGAGCGCGGAGGCGAAGGCCGCGCAGGCGGGATCGGAGCGGATGCGGCGCAGGGCCTCCGCGGCATCCGGCTCCCGGAGGGCATCCTGCAGGGCCGGATCGGCACGCACCAGCGCGGCGAGCCGCTCCAGCTCGTCGTTGCCGGCCTGGGTGTGGGTGGGGGCGCCGGCGATGAGCCCGCTCATCAGTCGCCGGGCGCCGAGGCGCGTGAGCTCGAATCGCAGCTGGAGGATGGCCCGGCCGGCGCCCGGCAGGTAGCTGGACCGCAGGCCCGTGACGGCGTCGACGAGCCGCATGGTGCGTTCCGCGGCGCGCAGCAGCTGCCGCCACGACATGGTGCTCGGATCCAGCGCGAGCAGCTCGGCCCGCTCCCGCACGAATGCGAGGTAGCGCGGGTCGTCGGTCCAGCGAGCGGGGTCGTAGCGGCGGATCCGATGCACCACCCGCAGCGGGAGCCCCAGCACGCGCCAGGTCGGCCGCGGTCGCGGAGGCACGAACTGCACGACGACGCCGTCCTGTTCGGGCAGGGTGGCGTCCAGGTGGGCGTCGATGCCGAGCCCCCGGATGAAGTCGTCCATCATGCCGGCGGGACCGTGCGGCACCCACGTCGTCATGTCGAGCGGATACGGCCGCACGCTGAAGTAGTCGCTGAGCACGCCGCCGATGAGCCGCCGCACCCGGTTCAGCCGCTGCGGAACGGGCAGCGCCGTCATCGGGCGGGCCTGCAGGATGCTGAGACGGTCTCCGGCGAACGCCCACTCCACGTCCTGCGGGGCTCCGAACAGCGACTGGATGCGGGCGCCCTCCGCGGCGAGCGCACGCAGCTGCCCGTCGGACAGCAGCCGGCCGCGCGACCGGTTCTCCGCCGACCCGTCGCGCGAGACCGATCCGTCCGCGCGGCTGCGGAACACCACCTCGTTCTTGCCGACCGTGTACGACTCGACCGCGCCGGTCATCGTCATCACCACGTGATCGGGCGTGACGAGCCCCGAGACGACCGCCTCGCCGAGCCCCTCGCTCGCATCGAGCACGGTCCGGTCGCGTGCGCCCGACACCGGGTCGGCGGTGAACATGACGCCGGCCACGTCCGCCGGCACCATGCGCTGCACCACGACGGCGATCGCCACGTCGGATGCGGCGATGCCGAGCCGCGCACGGTAGGCGACGGCGCGCTCGTTCCACAGCGACACCCAGCACGACCGCACCGCGGCGAGCAGCTCGTCCGTACCGGTGACGCCGAGCAGGGTGTCCTGCTGACCGGCGAACGCGGCACCGGGCAGGTCTTCGGCCGTCGCGCTGGAGCGCACCGCGACGGCGCCGCCGCCGAGCGCCTCGTACGCCGCCGTGATCTCGGCGGCGAGGTCGGCGGGCAGCGCGACGGCGCCGAGTTCCTCCCGCAGCGCGGCGCCGTCAGCGTCCGGCGTCAGACCGGCGGCGACACGTCGGTAGGCGACCGTGGTGACGACGAATCCGGGCGGAACGCGGATGCCGGCGCGCACCAGCTCGCCGAGGTTCGCGCCCTTGCCGCCCGCGGTGGCGACATCGGCGCGACCGAGCTCGGCGAGCGCCATCACGGTGGGGACGGCATCCATCCAGGCTCCTCACTGCCGCAACCGGAGGGTGTTCCGCCCACCGTACACCGTCACGAGATCCGAGACAATGGAAGACTTGTCTTGACTTACCCTCGTATTGATGTTCTACTTCGGTTATGCGTTGGAACGGACAGGAGCTGGGCACCGCCGACGCCGACGCGCTGCCCGGGCTGGAGCACCTGAGCGGCCTCGTGCGTTCGGTCACCACTCCCGAGTTCGCCGGCATGACGTTCCACGAGGTGCTTGCCCGCAGTGCACTCAACCACGTGCCTCAGACATCGGCCATGCCGTTCGACTGGACGGTGAACCCGTACCGGGGATGCTCCCATGCGTGCGCCTACTGCCTCTCCCCGGACACCATGGTGCTGTGCGCCGACGGCCGCCACCGGGCCATCGAGTCGCTGATCGTGGGCGACGAGATCATCGGGACGGTCCGCGAGGGGTCGTATCGGCGGTACGTACGCACCCCGGTGCTCGCCCGCTGGGCGACCCGGAAGCCCGCCCACCGGGTAGCGCTGGCCGACGGGACCGAGCTGGTCGCGAGCGGCGATCACCGCTTCCTGACGCGGCGCGGCTGGAAGCACGTGACCGGCGCGATGCGAGGCGAGGATCAACGCCCCTGCCTGACCACCGACGATGAGCTCGTCGGATTCGGTCACGCTCTCGTGCCGATGGCCGAGCCGATCGAGGGCACGGCCGTCACCACGATCGCCGACCTCCGCGTGGTCTCCGTGGAACCCCTCGGGACGACGATCGACATGATCGACATCACGACCGGCACGGGGGACTTCATCGCGAACGGCGTCATCAGTCACAACTGCTTCGCTCGCGGAACGCACGAGTACCTCGACCTGGACGCGGGGCACGACTTCGATTCGCAGATCGTCGTCAAGGTGAACGTCGCCGACGTGCTGCGGCGCGAACTCGCCCGCGGCACCTGGCGGCACGAGCACGTGGCTCTCGGCACCAACACCGATCCGTATCAGCGGGCCGAGGGCAGGTACCGGCTGATGCCCGGCATCATCTCCGCCCTCGCCGAGTCGGGCACGCCGTTCTCGATCCTGACGAAGGGCACGCTGCTGCGGCGCGACCTGCCTCTGCTGCAGGATGCGGCATCCTCTGTCGACGTCAGCCTGTCCATGTCGATCGCCGTGTTCGACGAGGCTCTGCAGCACTCGATCGAGCCGGGCACGCCGACCGCCCAGGCACGACTGGACACGGTCCGCGCGGCGACCGACGCCGGGTTCGCGGTGACGGTGTTCCTGATGCCGGTGCTCCCCCATCTCACCGACACGATCCCGGCGATCGACGAGGCCCTGAGGCGGATCCGCGATGCCGGCGCCCGCCGGGTGATCTTCGGAGCGCTGCATCTGCGCCCCGGGGTCAAGCCGTGGTTCCTGCAGTGGCTGGAGCGGGAGCATCCGGAGCTCGTCTCGTCGTACCGGGCGCTGTATCCCGGCGCCGCGGCGCAGGCGCCCAAGGCCTACCGGTCGTGGCTCGCGAACCGGGTGCGCCCCCTCGTGCGCCGCTACGGACTCGACGGGCGCCTCGAGGAGGAGCAGCCGCGCGCCCGGCCCCCGCAGCCGGGTCCGGTGATCCGCACCGGACGATCAACGAGGACGGATGCGGCGACACGGCTGTTCTGACGGCGCGGTTCATCCCGGCCGTCGCCTCGCTCGACCGACGACTCTTGCGGGTGCACGGGACCATTGCTGTCGGTCGAAGCGAGCCGGCGCCGGTTCGACCGACGACATGTACTGCGCGCGGGCGCACATCCTGTCGGGTGAACAGGCCAAGCCCGAGACCGGCCCGAGACGACGGATGCCCCGCCCCGCACGATGGCGGGACGAGGCATCCGGAATCGGCGCTCAGCCTTACTCGGCCGGGACGGCCTCGGTGAGCTCGGCGTCGCTCGGCAGGCGGCCGGCGAGCTCTTCGATGACGTCGTCGCCGGGGCGGGCATCCTCGAAGGGGGCCTCGATCTCGGCGCGGCCGAGCATCTCGGTCATGCGACGGCGGCGCTGGCGCGTGATGAGCGTCACCACGGTGCCCGAGCGACCGGCGCGGCCGGTGCGGCCGGAGCGGTGCAGGTACGTCTTGTACTCGTCGGGCGCGTCCGCCTGGATCACCAGGTCGATGTCGTCGACGTGGATGCCGCGGGCGGCGACGTCGGTGGCGACGAGCACGTTGACGCGGCCGTCGGTGACGCGCTTGAGGTTGCGCGTGCGCTTGGCCTGGTTGAGGTCGCCGTGGAGGGCGACGGCGTTGATGCCGGCGTCCTCGAACTGCTCGGCGAGCATCTCGGCGTAGGCGCGCGTGCGGGTGAACACGAGGGTCTTCCCGTCGCGGTCGACGAGACGCTCCACGACCTCGGCCTTGTCGCGGTGGTCGATCACGAGCACGCGGTGGTCGATGGTGCCGGAGTCCTGGTCTTCGCCGGCGACCTCGTAGACGGAGGGCTCCACGAGGAACTCGTCCACGAGCGCCGCTACCTCGCGGTCGAGGGTCGCCGAGAACAGCAGCTTCTGCGTCGGGGTATCGAGCTGCGTGCCGACGAGGCGCAGGATGCGCTGCATCGGCTCGAGGAATCCGAGCTCCGACATGTGGTCGGCCTCGTCGAGCACGACGACGCGGATCTCGGACAGGTCGAGCTTGCCCTGGTTGATGAGGTCCTCGATGCGGCCCGGGGTGCCGATGATGATGTCGACGCCCTTCTTCAACGCGCCCACCTGGCGGGCCTGCGGCACGCCGCCGTAGATCTGCGTGGTGAACAGGCCGACGCTGCGGGCGATCGGCTGCACGGTGCGGTCGATCTGCAGAGCGAGCTCGCGGGTCGGGGCGAGGATCAGCGCGCTCGGCTTGCGGCCGAACTCGCGGGTCTTGCCGGCGCGGGCGCGCAGCAGCGACTCGACGAGCGGGGCGCCGAACGCGATGGTCTTACCCGAGCCGGTGCGGCCCCGGGCCAGTACGTCCTTGCCCTCGAGGATCGGGGTCACGGTCGCGGCCTGGATCGGGAACGGCGACGCGGCACCCATGTCGGCGAGCGCACGCACGATGTTGTCGCCGAGACCGAGGTCTCCGAACGTCTGACCGACGACCTCTTCGGCCGCGATCGCCTCGGCCTGCAGTCGCTCATGGACGACGTCGACGTGCGCGTCGTGCTGCGTCGGCTTGGCGGACCAATCGGACCGGGCGGGACGCTCGGCGCGGTCGTCACGACGCGGACGGTCGCCGAAGTCGCGCCGGGGACGGTCGTTGGTGTATTCGCGACGGGGACGGTCGTCGAACGAACGCTGCGGACGGTCGTTGTTGTACTCGCGACGCGGACGGTCCTCCTGCGACCGCTGCGGGCGATCGCTGAAGTCGCGACGGGGACGATCGTCGAACGAACGCTGCGGGCGATCGTTGTTGTACTCGCGACGCGGACGGTCCTCGAACGAACGCTGCGGACGATCTGTGCCGTACTCGCGACGCGGACGGTCCTCGAACGAACGCTGCGGGCGGTCGCCGAAGTCGCGTGCACCGCGGCCGTCGCGGGCGTGGGTGCGGATGCCGCGGGCCTCGTCGCGGCCGGCACGGTCGGATGCGGTCCAGCGCGCCTTCTTGGCGGAGGCGTCGGACTCGGCCGGGCGGTAACCGCGGTGGCTCGGGCTGCGCGAACCGGCCTTGTCCGGGGCGTCGCGACGGTCGTCGCGGCGCTCGTCGCGGCCGAAGTCGCGCTGGCCGCCGGGGCGATAGCCGCTCTTCTTCGCGTAGCGCGGGTCGAAGCTCTGGGCGCGGCTGCCGCCGGCGGGCTTGTGGTTCTTGGGCATGGGTGTGTCCTTTCGGAGTTCTCGCACGAGAACAGCGACCAGAGAACGCAGAAACGCCTGATCATCCCGGACATCCGTCGGCCGGGGGCCATTCACATGATTGTCAACCGCACCGAATGGTGCGAGACATCGGCCCCACGAGGCGACAAACAACGATCTCCGCCTGGATTGGGCGGTGCCTCGAAGCCGACCTTTCGACGATACCGGACCAGCCTGAGAGAATGCCCGCCCGGCCGGCCCCGGACCAGCAGAATGGATGCCGTGACCTCCCCCACCGGCATCCAGCACCAGCTCGCCTCCGCCGACGGTCGCACGCACGCACGCGTCACGGAGGTGGGCGCATCGCTGCGCGGTCTCGTGATCGACGGCGTCGATGTGATCGCCCCGTATCCCGACGACGTGCCTGCGCCGGGAGCCTCCGGCATCGTGCTCGTGCCGTGGCCGAACCGGGTGCGCGACGGCAGATGGACGCAGCGCGGGCAGACCTACCAGCTCGCCATCACCGAGCCGAAGTTCCGCAACGCCTCGCACGGCCTGCTGCGCTTCACCGCCTACGCGATCGCACGGCGCACGCCGGACACGCTGACGCTCACCGCCGACGTCTTCCCGCAGACGGGATACCCCTTCCACATCACGTCCGAGGTGACATATGCCGTCGGCGACATGGGCGTCACGGTGCACCACGTGCTCACCAACGTGGGCGATCAGGATGCTCCCGTCGCCCTCGGAACCCATCCGTACCTGACGCTCGGCGACGTCCCGGCGAGTGACATCATCCTGCACTCCCCCGCGGATTCCCGGTACGTGACCGACGACCGGATGCTGCCGATCGACCTGCAACCGGTGGATGCCGCGACCGACATCCGCCGCCCGCGCCCGCTCGCCGAGCTCTCCCTCGACACGGTCTACACCGACCTGCACCGTGACGCGGACGGCGTCGCCCGCACCACCCTGACCGCACCGGACGGCCGCCGCGTCACGCACTGGCAGGGCGAGGACTTCGACTTCCGCGTGCTCTACACGAACCCGGGCTACCCGGGTCGCGATACCGCCATCGCGATCGAGCCGATGACCGCTCCCACCGACGCGCTCAACTCGGGCACCGGGCTGCGCTGGCTCGCCCCCGGCGCGTCGTGGAGCCTCAGCTGGGGGATCGAGTACTCCCCCGGTCGTTGAGCGACATCGCCGCATCCGGCCCCTAGGCTGGCAAAGCGGCCGACGATGGCCGCATCCGAAGGGCTCGCGTCACCCGTGCGGGCCGGAGAGGGTTCGACGATGAGCCTCAGCAACATCGAGATCGCGCAGTCCGCCCAGATGCTCCCGATCGGGGACGTCGCCGCCGGCCTCGGCATCCCGGCCGACAGCCTCGAGCCGTACGGGCGATTCAAAGGCAAGGTCTCGCTGCCGTATCTCGCCTCGCTGGAGGACCGCCCGCAGGGCAAGCTCGTGCTGATGACGGCACTGTCGCCGACGCCGGCCGGAGAGGGCAAGACGACCACGACGGTGGGACTCGGCGACGCCCTCACCCGCATCGGCGAGAAGGCGATGATCTGCCTGCGCGAACCCGCGCTCGGACCGGTGTTCGGGATGAAGGGCGGCGCCGCCGGCGGCGGCTACGCCCAGGTGGTGCCGATGGAGGACATCAACCTGCACTTCACCGGCGACTTCGCCGCGATCGAGTCCGCCACGAACCTGCTCGCCGCGCTCATCGACAACCACATCAACCACGGCAACGCCCTCGGCATCGACGCGCGCCGCATCACCTGGCGGCGGGTGCTCGACGTCAACGACCGATCGCTGCGCGACGTGGTGATCGGACTCGGCGGAGCGGGCAACGGCTATCCGCGCGAATCCGGGTTCGACATCGTGGTGGCATCCGAGGTGATGGCGATCTTCTGCCTCGCCGTGAGCATCGCCGATCTGCGCGAGCGGCTCGGCGACATCGTGGTCGGGTACACGCGGACCCGGATGCCGGTGCGTGCCCGCGACCTCGACGCGCACGGCGCGATGACGGCCGTGCTGCGCGACGCGCTCGCGCCGAACCTGGTGCAGACCCTGGAGAACACGCCCGCGTTCGTGCACGGCGGCCCGTTCGCGAACATCGCGCACGGCTGCAGCTCGGTCGTCGCGACGAGCGCCGCGCTGCGCCTGGCCGACTACGTGGTGACCGAGGCGGGATTCGGCGCCGATCTCGGGGCGGAGAAGTTCGTCGACATCCTGTGCCGCACCACCGGGCTGCGCCCGTCGGCGGCGGTCATCGTCGCGACCGTGCGCGCCCTGAAGTACCACGGCGGGGTCGACGTGCCCGACCTGACCGGCGAGGACGTGGCCGCGCTCCAACGCGGCATGATCAACCTGCGCCGGCACCTGCGGACCGTCCGCGACACGTGGGGCATCCCCGCCGTCGTCGCGATCAACCACCGCGCCGAAGACACCGACGCCGAGGTGGCGGCGCTGGTCGCCGGCGTCGAGGCGGTCGGGGCGACCGCGCTCGTGGCCAAGCACTTCGCCGAGGGCGGCGCCGGCGCCGAAGACCTCGCCCGCGAGGTGGTGCGCCTGTGCCGGGAGCCCTCCGAGCTGCGCTTCACCTACCCGGACGAACACACGCTGTGGGACAAGATGAAGGCGATCGCTACCCGCATCTACCATGCCACCGACATCATCGCGTCGACGAAGGTGCGCGACCAGATCCGCCGACTGCAGGAGGACGGGTACGGCCACTATCCGGTGTGCGTCGCGAAGACCCAGTACTCGTTCTCCACCGACCCGAAGCTCCGCGGCGCGCCGGCGAACCACGTCGTCGACATCCGCGAGGTGCGTCTGGCGGCCGGCGCGCGCTTCATCGTGATGATCTGCGGCGACATCATGACGATGCCCGGGCTGCCCGCGACGCCGGCCGCGAACGCGATCACCGTCGACGACTCGGGGCGCATCATCGGCCTGTTCTGAGGCCGCTGGGTCGCTGAGACACTTTCCTGTGGATGACACACCTGGCAGGGACGCGTGTCCCATCCACGCGGCGGTGCCTCGCTGGTGAGGGAGCCGGAGCGGAGCCGGGCGATCAGGATGCCGCGGCCGCCTCGGCGCGGGCGCGCTTCGCGGCCCGGCGCTCCCGGCGGCGCTCCTTGGCGCCCTCGACCAGGTTGTAGAGGGTCGGCAGCACCAGCAGGGTCAGCACCGTCGACGACACGAGGCCCCCGATCACGACGATCGCGAGCGGCTGCGAGATGAACCCGCCGTGGCCGGTGATGCCGAGCGCCATCGGGGTGAGCGCGCAGATCGTCGCGAGCGCCGTCATGAGGATCGGACGCAGACGCCGGGATCCGCCGGCGACGACCGCGTCGTGGGCGCGCAGCCCCTTCTCGCGGTACTGGTTGATGAGGTCGACGAGCACGATCGCGTTCGTCACCACGATGCCGATGAGCATCAGCACGCCGATGAGGGATGCCACGCCCAGCGGAACGCCGGTGGCGATCTGCAGCCCGATCGCACCGGTCGCCGCGAACGGCACCGAGACGAGCAGCAGAAGCGGCTGCCGCAGCGACCGGAACGTCGCCACCATGACGATGTACACGATGAGGATGGCGGCCAGCAGCGCGAGCCCGAGCTGACCGAACGCCGTCGACTGCTGACTGGACACGCCGCCGATCGTCGCGGTCGCGGACTGCGGCAGGTCGGCGCCGGCGAGCGCCCGGGCGACCGACGCGTTCGCGACCGACAGGTTGTCGGTCGACGGGGTCGCGGTGACGGTCGCGGTGCGCTGCCCGCGCTGCGTCGTGACGGATGTCGGACCCTCCGTCCGCCGCACGGCGGCGAGCGTGTCCAGACGCACCTCGCCCGTCGCGGTCGGGATCTTCAGCGCCTGCAGCTGCGCGATGGTGGCCGGGGCATCCTTCGTCCGCAGGTAGACGGTGACGGCCGTCGAGTCGATCTCCACGGTGCCGATCTGCTGCGGCTGCATGGCGCTCGAGACCATGCCGCTGATCGCGGACTCGGTGAGGCCTTTCTCGGCCGCCTTCCCCCGGTCGACGACCACGCCGATGAAGGGCAGGTCTGCGGCGAGGTTGCTGGTGACCTGGCCGATGCCGTCGGCCTTCTTCACGGATGCCTCGACGGCGTCGGTCGCGGTCGCGAGGGTCGCGGCATCCGGCGCGGCGATGTCGATCGAGATGTCGTTGGAGCTGAAGCTGTCGGAGGCCTGCACGGTGAGCGTGCCGACACCGGAGAGTCCCGCGACGGCGTGCCTCACGTCGTTCTGCACCCGAATCTGGTCGGCGTCGGGATCGGTCGTGATCGAGTAGGTGATGCCCGCTCCGCCCCCGGAGAACGCGTCGCGCAGCGCCGAGCCCGACGACCCGATCGAGGTCTGCACGGTCTGGATGCCGCCGATCCCGGAGATCGCGCGCTCCACCGTGCGGGATGCCGCGTCCTCTGCAGCGAGCGACGGCGCCGCGCCGAGGTCCTGGGTCATCGTGAAGGTGTTCTGGCCCGAGTTCCCGAGGAAGTTCGTCTTCATGAGGGGGGCCGCCGCGAGCGTGCCGGCGAGCACGAGCACGGCGATGACGATCGTCACCCAGGAGTGCCGGAGGGTCCACCGCAGGATCGGCAGATACCCGCGCTGCAGGCGCGACGGCGGGGCATCCGCCGACTCCGGATCCACCGGCCGGCCGGCCGGATCGAGCAGCGCCTTGCCGGGCTTGAGGAACCAGTACGCGAGCACGGGCACGATCGTGAGCGCCACGAACAGGGATGCAAGCATGGCGATCGTGACGGTCAGCGCGAACGGCCGGAACAGCTCGCCGGTCACGTCGCCCACGAATGCGATCGGCAGGAAGACGGCGACGGTCGTGATGGTCGACGCCGACACGGCGGTCGCGACCTCGCGCACGGCGCGCGTGATCGCGGTGAGCTTGTCCGCATCCCCGACGTAGTGCCGCTTGATGTTCTCGATGACGACGATCGAGTCGTCGACGACGCGCCCGATCGCGATCGTCAGGGCACCGAGGGTGAGGATGTTCAGCGAGTAGCCGAACGCCTCGATGCCGATGAAGGTGATCAGCACGCTCGTCGGGATCGAGATCGCGGCGACGAGCGTGGAGCGCACCGACAGCAGGAAGATGAAGATGACGATCACCGCGAACAGCAGGCCGAGCAGGCCCTCCTGGGCGAGCGAGTCGATCGACTGCTGGATGTAGGGGGCCTGGTCGAACACGACCGTGATCTTCGCCCCGTCGAGCTTCTTCTCGAGCGTCGGGATCTCGGCGCGCACGACCTTCGAGACGTCGACCGTGTTCGCAGACGGCAGCTTGGTGACCGCGACGGTGAGGGCGCTGCGACCGTCGACGCGGGAGATCGTGGTGACCGGGTCGCGGTTCTGCACGACGGATGCCACGTCGCCGATGGTCTGGATCGCGGGCGTGACGGTCGGGGTCGGCCCGAGACCCGAGGGGATGCCGGTGGACCGCTGCGGCGCCGGGGCGGTGGCTGCAGGGATCAGGGGCAGCGCCTTGACGGCGTCCACCGAGGTCAGGCGCCGGCCGGACTGCACGGTGAGGGTCTGCGCGCCCTGGGTGATGCTGCCGCCGGGGAACAGCACGCCGTTCTGCTGCAGTGCCGAGGTGATGGACTGGGTGCTCAGTCCGGCTGCGGCGAGCTTGCCGGCATCCGGCGTGATCGTGACGCGCGAGCCGCGACCGCCGACGACCTGCGCCGCATTGACGCCGGTCAGCTGCTCGAGGTCGGGCACGACGTCGTCGTCGAGCACGCTCTGGGTCTGCGCGGCATCCGCAAAACCGGTGACGGCGAGCTGGATCACCGGGAAGTCGTCGATGTTCGCGGCGATGACGCTCGGATCGACACCGGTCGGCAGGGTGTCCTTGATGCGGTCGATCGCCAGGCTCACCTTCTGCTCCGCGGTGGTGAGGTCGGTGCCGAAGACGAACGACGCCTGCACGATCGACGAGTTCGTGGTGCTCGTCGCACTCGATTTGTCGAGGCCGTCGATCCCCTGGATGGCGTTCTCGATCGGCGTGGACACGTCGTTGGCCACCACCTCGGGCGAGGCGCCCGGGTAGTTCGCGACGATCACCAGCTGCGGAAACTGGATCGACGGGATCAGCTCCTGCTTGAGGTCGACCAGGGCGAGCCCGCCGAACACGGCGGCGACGATCGTGATCAGGGCGATGAGGGCGCGATTGCGCAGGCTCAGCACGGCAAGCTTCGACACGGGATGCCTTCGAGTCGCGTGGATCGATACGGAGGTGTATCGGGCTCAGTATCCCACGGCCTCCTTGAGCCTTCGCGAAGGATGCGCACCGGGCCTCGAGCACTGCGTTTCGTCTCGTCGCTGCGCTCCTCGCTCAACGACCGGGCCGGGCCACCCCCGGTCGTTGAGCGAGCGAAGCGAGACGAAACGCAGTTCCGCCTACAGCTCGCGATCGGCGTAGACGCGCAGCGCGTCGCGCACGAACTCGGCGCCGGACTGGCCGCCGTAGTTCGCGCCGAACCGCGGGTCGGCGACGTACATGTCGCCGAGCCCGGTGACGTACGCCTTCAGGTCGCCGCCGTCGCCGGCCGGGGTGCCGGGGATGCTGCGCAGCCAGTCGACGTGACGGGATGCCAGCCCCTGCGCCTCGTCGGAGTCGGCCGGGATGCCGCGGGTGGCGGCATCAGCCCACTCGGCCGTCAGCCGGGAGACCTTCGCCTGCCACGCCGCCTTCTCGTCGACGCTCATCGAGCGCCACCAGGCGTCGCTGCGGGCGTAGGCGTCCTTGCCCCAGCGCTGTTCGACCTCCTCCTTGTACTGGGTGTGGTCGAAGCCGTCGAACATGTCGTGTGCCATGAGGGGTTCCTCTGCTTTCAGTGTGGTGATGGTGCGGGTGACCGAGGCGATCTGCCGTGCGAGACGCTGCTGCTCCTGCTCGAGCCAGGCGAGGTGCGCGCTCAGCGCCTCGACCTCGCCGGTCTCGCGGTCGAGCACCCCGCCGATCTGCTCGAGCCCGAGCCCGAGCTCGCGCAGCAGCAGGATGCGCTGCAGCCGCACGAGGGCGGTGTCGTCGTAGTGGCGGTAGCCGTTCGCGGCGATCCGGGCCGGCGGCAGCAGCCCGATGTCGTCGTAGTGGCGCAGCGTGCGGCTCGTCGTCCCGGCCAGTCGCGCGACCTCTTGAATGGACCAGTCCATCGGCCCTCCTCCCTCGTGATCCTCTCGGTGATCCCAGGCTAGAAGTTGACGCTGCGTCAAGGTCAAGGAGCCCGCGTATTTTCTCGGCGCGACCCTCGACAACTCGCGATATATCGTGTTACAGTTCGCTAACGCGATATATCGCGACTCGGACTCACTCAGGAGGATTCCATGACCACCGAGAAATGGCTCATCCAGCCCGGCGGGACGCGCGTCATCGATCTCGACGACGTCCGCACCCTCAAGGTCGGGCTGGTGCGCGGCCAGGTCGACATCGTCGCCCACGACGAGCCGGGCGTGCGCATCGAGGTGCACGACGTCAGCGGCAAGGACCTGCGCATCGAGGCCACCGACGATTTCGTCGAGATCGACCACCCGCAGCTGCGCTGGGACAACTTCCTCGAGGTGTTCCGAAACTTCGGCAACGCCGGCCCGCGCGCCGAGGTCAGCATCGCCGTCCCCCGCCGGATCGCCCTGACCCTCGGCGTCGTGTCGGCGAGCGCGCTGGTCAGCGGCATCCGCGCGGGCGCCAAGCTCAACACGGTCTCGGGCGACATCATCGTCGACGACGCGGAAGGGGACATCGTCGTCAACGCGGTCTCGGGCGACGTGCAGATCCGCAGCCTCGTGGGCACGCTCAACGCCAACAGCGTGTCCGGCGACGTCGCCGTGCAGGGATCGATCCGCAAGACGACGATCGACACCGTCTCCGGCGACATGCTGGTCGACAACGCCGGCGACGCCCACCAGATCAGCCTGAACACCGTCTCCGGCGGCAGCACCGTTCGGCTGGACGGCGACCTCGCCGCGAACTACGTCATGCGCAGCGTCTCGGGCCGCGTGCTCGTGGACGGCGCCGTCCGCTCCGGCCACGGCAGCGGGCCCACGACGAACTTCACCGGCTCGGCCGGCGAGCTCAGCGGTTCGTTCGTGGACGTGCGCGTCAACTCGGTCTCCGGCAGCATCACGGTGCTGCGCCGGGCAGCCACGGACCAGGATGCCCCGGCATCCGCGGCCGACGGGAGCCTGTGATGGCTCCGGTGTTCTCGCACGGCGACCTGCGTCTGTACCTGCTGAGTCTGCTCGACGAGTCACCGCGCCACGGGTACGACCTGATGCAGGCCCTCGCCGACCGCACCGGCGGCACCTACACGCCGAGCGCCGGCACGGTCTATCCACGGCTCGCCAAGCTCGAGGAGGAGGGCCTGGTCACCAAGACCGTCGACGGGCGCAAGACCGTCTACGAGATCACGGATGCCGGGCACGCCGAGGTCGCCGCCCGTGCCGACGAGCTGCAGGGCATCGAGGACGGACTCACCGACTCGGTGCGCGCCCTCGCCGACGAGGTGCGCGGCCGGGTGCGCGAGGCCATGCGGAGCCTGCGAGCCGACCTCGGCGCCGCCGAGCGCGAGGAGCGCCGCGCCGCGCC
>DATMTQ010000169.1:0-9144 GCA_035564095.1 Microbacterium sp.
CTGCGCGTGCTCCAGGTCGGCGCGCCCGTCCGGGGTCGCGCCGAGCCGTGGCCCTCCGGCCGCCAGCGCCCCCGTCAGAGTCCGCCCGCGACGCACCGCGGCGACCGTCGTGACGACCACGATGATCGTCGTGATGACGCCGTTGACGCTGCGGTTGAAGATCAGAGGCAGCACTCCCGAGGCGGTGCTCGTATTGCTCATGATGATCATGAACCCGCCGATGGCGGCGCCCGATCCGACGGCCATGAGCAGTCCGCGGGCGCTCGGCCGCACGACCTTCTCGCCGGGCACGAAGCCCACGAGGACGGTGGCGGTCAGCGCCAGGGCCAGTCCGGACCACGCCAGTCCGGAGAGGGCCTCGTGGTTGACGAACAGGCCCCACAGCAGCGGCACGATCGCCGAGGCCACCGCGGTCAGTGGCGACAGGATGCTCATCGGCCCGACGGCCAGGCACGCGTAGAGCAGGCCCACCGCGGCGACGGAGAGGATGCCCGAGAGCGCGCCCAGCAGTGCATCGCCCCACCGCCACTGCGCACCGAGGA
Organism: Microbacterium sp.; assembly: GCA_035564095.1. Classification (GTDB taxonomy): domain Bacteria; phylum Actinomycetota; class Actinomycetes; order Actinomycetales; family Microbacteriaceae; genus Microbacterium. Next base: position 543 of record DATMTQ010000169.1, read on the forward strand.
CGAGCATCGCGACGACGAGCATCGCCAGGCCTGAGAACGCCGACAGAGCGGTCACGACGAGCGAGCGCAGGTGCTTGGCCGCGATGCCGCCGAGGAAGTCGGCGGAGCCGAAGACGACCGCGGAGATGACGGCGAGGACGGCGACGGGCATCCTCCGAGCCTATCGACGCCCCGGTGCCCGCCTGGGCGGCCGGGGTTACCCTCGTGGCATGGGCAAAGCGCTGCTGATCGTCGACGTGCAGAACGACTTCACCGAGGGCGGGGCGCTCGCGGTCGACGGCGGGGATGCGGTCGCCGCGGCGATCACGCGTCTGCTCGCCGAGCACGCGGCGGAGTACGCGATGATCGTGGCGTCGCGGGACTGGCACGACGCCGACGGCGACAACGGCGGCCACTTCTCGGACAGCCCCGATTTCGTGGACAGCTGGCCCGTGCACTGCGTGGCCGGCACGACGGGGGCGGATTACGACCCGCTGCTGGTGACCGACGCGGTCACGCACCACGTCAAGAAGGGACAGGGCAAGCCGGCGTACTCGATGTTCGAGGGCGTGACGGATGCCGGCGAGACCGTCGCGCAGCTCCTCGACGCCGCCGGCGTCACCGAGGTCGACATCGTCGGCCTCGCCACGGACTACTGCGTGCGCGCCTCGGCGCTGGACGCCATCGAGCACGGCCGTCACGTGCGCGTGCTCACGGATTGCGTGGCCGGCGTCGCCGAGCAGACCGGCGAGGCGGCGCTCGCCGAGCTCGCACACGCCGGAGCGGAGCTGTCCCGAGCCTGAACGGCGCGCGTCATCCCGAATAGCGAGGGCATGTATCCTTAGGGTCGCCTAACCTACCCTGAGGAGCGCAATGCCCTTCGCCACCGTGCTGCTGCTCGGCTTCATCGCCGGTGCCACGATCGTCCTCGGAATGCCGCTCGGCCGCATGAAGCGTCCCGCTCCCACGTTGCGGATCCTGCTGAACGCGATCGCGGCCGGCGTCCTGCTGTTCATCCTGTGGGACGTCCTCGCCCACGCGTGGGAGCCGATCGACGCGGGCCTCGGCGACCTCCACGCGGACAAGGGGGACCTCGGCGCCACGATCGGGCTCGGCCTCCTGTTCGCCGCGGGGATCGCAGCGGGCCTGCTGGGGCTCACCTGGTACGAGCGCTGGATGGCGCGTCAGGCCGGCCCGGAAGCCCACCTGCAACCGCGTCAGCTCGCTCTGCTCATCGCCATCGGCATCGGACTGCACAACTTCGCCGAGGGCCTCGCGATCGGCCAGTCGGCCGCGTCCGGCGAGCTGCAGCTGGCGGTCGTGCTCGTCATCGGGTTCGCCCTGCACAACGCCACGGAAGGGTTCGGGATCATCGCGCCGCTGGCCGCCGACGTCGACGAGACAGGTGCGCGCCGCATCCCCTCGTGGGCTCAGCTGCTGCTGCTGGCCCTCATCGGCGGCGGACCGACCTTCCTCGGCACCTGGGTCGGCACCTTCTTCATCAGCGATGTGCTCAGCATCCTGTTCCTCACCCTCGCCGCCGGATCGATCATGTACGTGGTGATGCAGATGATCAGCGTGTGCGCGAAGGCGCGGCGCATGGACCTGCTCGGCTACGGCGTGCTCGCCGGCCTGCTGGCCGGCTTCCTCACCGACGCGATCGTCACGGCCGGCGGCGCCTGAGGGCGCGTCGGATGCGGCACAAGTGGGCCCCGTGGGACTCGAACCCACAACCTACGGATTAAAAGTCCGCAGCTCTGCCATTGAGCTAGAGGCCCGGAAGTGTCCAGCCTACCCGGCCCTCGCCGTCGCCTGAGACGTGCGGCATCCGGATAGCCTCGAAGGGTGGCATCCGCTCCGCAATCCGTGCAGACCCTCGTCCATCTGCGTCGCGCACGCGACCTGATGGACCGGGCCTACGCCGAGCCGCTCGACGTGACGACGATGGCGGCGCGCGCGTACATGTCGCCGTCGCATTTCAGTCGCGAGTTCAAGGTCGCGTACGGCGAGACCCCGTACGCCTATCTGATGACGCGGCGCATCGAGCGGGCGATGGCGCTGCTGCGCGACGGGATGAGCGTGACCGACGCGTGCACGGCGGTGGGGTGTACGTCGCTCGGCTCGTTCAGCACCACCTTCAGCCAGCTGACCGGCGAGAGCCCGAGCGCGTACCGGGCGCGGCCGCACGATGCCGTCGAGGCGATGCCGGACTGCATGGCGAAGGTGCTGACCCGACCGGCCCGGTTCGTCTGAGCGGCATCCGACAACCGAGCAGGATCGGAGAAGCACGCGCCGGGCGGCGTGCGTAACGTGAGGGTCATGACGATCTCGATCATGTACTGCCCCATCACCGTGGACGACGTGGATGCCTCCATCGCCTTCTACCGCGACGCCCTCGGGCTGACGCTGCTCAACGACGTGGCATCCGACGGTCACCGCTGGGTGACGCTCGGAGCCGAAGACTGGAGCGGACCGGCGCTCGTGCTCTCCGACCCCGCCGCCGGCCGCTCGCCCGAGGACGGCGACGCACTGCACCGCCTCGTCGCGAAGGGTTCCGGCCCCGGCCCCTACGTCTTCTTCGCGGACGACCTGGATGCCGCGTTCGAACGTGCCCGTGCAGCCGGCGCCGAGGTGCTGCAGGAGCCGATCGCGCAGCCGTGGGGAACACGCGACTGCGCCTTCCGAGACCCCGCGGGAAACCACGTGCGCATCAATCAGACGCGGCAGGCGGCCGGGTAACCTGGAGGGATGGCCGGTTCCTCCCGAGAGTTCCACAAGCCCGTGCGGCTCCCCGGTGAGACGTTCGATCGCCTGTTCACGGGGTCGGATCCCGCCGAGGTCTCCCGCATCGCGCACTCCACTGCCGCCGCGCTGCTCGCCCGAGTGCGCAACGATCCGCAGCCCGAGGTGGTCGATCGGCTGCTCGCCTTCGCGGACGAGCACGGCCTGCACGACCTCGCCGAGCTGTGGTCCCAGGCTCCGTCGCACACGCTGCCGGGCGCGCTGTGGCGGCTGTACCTCGTTCAGCTGATGATCCACGACGACCCGCGGACCGCCGCCCTGCTGTACGAGCGCGGGCGCGTCGAGCTGAGTTCGGTCGATCCCGTGGTGGCAGGGGCGCCCGTCCCCGCGACTCCGGGCGAGCTCATCGCGGTGATCGACACGATCCTGCGCGGCGCGTTCACCGGCGACTTCGCCGTGGCGCTGGAGCGCGCAGCCGCGTTCTGCCGTGTGCAGGCATCCGGCGCCACTCACCTCGCCGACGATTACGAGGCCACGGAGCCGGCACGGGCGACCACCTTCACGCGGCGCGCGCTGCGGCTGTCGACCACGGCGGCCGACCTCACCGGCTGCGCCGCGCTGTGGCGCCGCGATTCGCTGACCTGATTCCGGACGCGATTCGCTGACCTGATTCCGGACGGTCGCTGAGCCTGTCGAAGCGCAGGCAGAGAAATACCGGACCGCAGAAACGCCTCTCGGCGCAGGTTCGCTCGAAGCGACAGAAGATGGAGCCCGGGGTTTGCTGCGGCCCGGCATGCGCCAGTCTACCGGACGCTCCGAGACGGTCTCCGGGTGATCGCCCAGGGCGAATCCGGGATCTAGGCTCGTCGTATGGCCGCAGCCCGATTCGCTCTGTTGATCACGCCCGCCGAATCCACGAACGAGGAGCGCGCCGATTTCAGCGACAGCTTCCGCCGCGTCGACCCGTCCGCGCCGGCGCTCAGCGTCGGAGAGCTCAGCACCCAGCGCGGCGACGGCATCTTCGAGTCGATCGGCGTGATCGACGGCCACGTGCAGGAGATCGGACCGCACCTGCAGCGCCTCGCGCACTCCGCGCAGCTGTGCGATCTGCCCGCGCCGCACCTGGAGCAGTGGCGGCAGGCGGCGGCCGTCGCGGCCGCGGAATGCGGGCCGGGGGAGTGGGTCATCAAGCTGATCCTGAGCCGCGGAGTCGAGCACGGGCCCGCGCCGACCGCGTGGACCACCGCGGCGCCGGCCGCCGATTTCAGCGCCGCTCGCACGCGCGGCATCCGCGTCGTGACCCTCGACCGCGGAGTCGACAGCGAGGCGCCGGCCCGAGCACCCTGGCTGCTGCTCGGTGCCAAGACGCTGTCGTACGCGGTGAACATGGCGGCGATCCGCGAGGCCGTGCGCCGCGGGGCGGACGATGCGGTGTTCGCGTCGTCCGACGGCATCCTGCTCGAGGCTCCGACGGCGAGCGTCGTGCTGCGCCTGGGCGACCGTTTCGTGAGTCCGGAGCCCGGGGCCGGCATCCTGCAGGGAACCACCCAGGTGAGCCTGTTCGACCACCTGCGCCGACTCGGCCACGCTGCGACGTACGAGCGGCTGCCGGTCGCGGCGCTCGCGGAGGCGGATGCCGCCTGGCTCCTGTCCAGCGTGCGCCTGGCCGCGCCGATCAGCGCCGTCGACGGCACGCCGAAGGCGATCGACGCCGAGCTGACGGCATCCATCAACCGCTACCTGCTGAGCCCCCGCGACTGAGCCCGCCCGACCGCGTCCGCGCGCGGGCCCGCTCAGTGCGCGCACCGTCGGAAGATCGCAGTGGCACGCCGCTTCGGGAGGCCGCGGTTCGGTGTGTCCTCCGACGCTGGGCGAGCCCTCATCGCAGGTGCATGCCCGCCTCGACCAGTCCGCGGACGGCCGCCTCGACGGAGTCCCAGTCATGGACGATCAATGCGTAGTCGAAGCGCAGCGTGATGTAGCCCCACGCAGCCGCGTTCGCATCTCGCACGAGGTCCTTGTGACGCTTGTCCTGGCCGGCGTGGTTCTCCCGGCCGTCGATCTCGACGATGAGCCGGTCACCGATCAGGAAGTCCACGCGGCCCACGGATGCGACGTCGACCTGGCACAAGACGATCGATGCGAGGTCGCGCAGCCGCCACCGGAACAGCGACTCGAGCCCGCTGTCCGCGTCGGAGCGCGAGAAGTCCACGGCATCCCGGCCTCGGGCGTTCGTGTTTTCGCGCAGCCAGGCCAGGCCCTCTTCGTCGATGAGGTCCTTCCGCCGTGCCGACTCGAGCGCGACGAAGAAGTCGGTCACGCCACGGCAGAACAGCACCTGCCGCAGCAGTCGCCTCACCGTTGCCAGGCCGGCGTCGGGCGTGGTCGCAGTGTCATCGTCATCCCGGTGCGCGACGCATCTGCATCCCTCGTGGTGGCTGCGGCTGTGCGCACCCATCGACACGTGCACGCACTTGTCGTCCTCGCCGAGCAGCCACAGCCCGACATGGCGCGCGGCGGAGACGCAGCCAAGGACGCCGCCGTGTTCGGCTGCGGTCTGCACCGGCTCGCATACCTCGGCGCACCGGTACAGCCCGCGCCGGATGCGCGACAGGGTTCCGGCCTGCACAGCCCGGTCGACGGCGGCACGGCTCATCCCGGAAGCGCGCAGCGCATGGATGGTCTTGATCTTGCTCTGAGGCTCGGCGCACATTCCGTCCAGCGTGCCCGGATGCCGCATGCACGGCTGATGCGGATGCCGCCCTGTGAACGACGCGGCTGCTGCCACGGGCTGTGGACAGGCCATCTCGGCATCCCACCCCGGTGCCTGATGTCGGAGGATTTCCGGAACGCCCCGGCGGGTCGGCGGCGTGTCGCAGCGAATCCTCCGACGCCGAGCGTGACTGACCGCGCCGGCACGCGCGCCCGTGGATGCCGCGGGGCTTACCCGAAGCGGCCGGAGACGTAGTCCTCGGTGGCCTGCACCGCGGGGGTGGTGAACAAGGCGGCGGTGTCGTTGTACTCGATGAGCCGGCCGGGAGTTCCGGGGCCGTCGATGTTGAAGAACGCGGTGCGCTCGGACACGCGGGATGCCTGCTGCATGTTGTGCGTGACGATCACGATCGTGTACTCGGTCTTCAGTTCGTCGATGAGCTCCTCGATCGCGTAGGTCGAGATCGGGTCCAGGGCCGAGCAGGGCTCGTCCATGAGCAGCACCTGCGGCTCGACGGCGATGGCGCGGGCGATGCACAGCCGCTGCTGCTGACCGCCGGAGAGCCCGCCGCCGGGCTTGTCCAGGCGATCCTTGACCTCGCTCCACAGGTTCGCGCCGCGCAGCGACTTCTCGACGAGGTCGGCGGCATCCGACTTCGAGATCCGCTTGTTGTTGAGGCGAACGCCGGCGAGCACGTTCTCCTTGATGGACATCGTCGGGAACGGGTTCGGGCGCTGGAAGACCATGCCCACCTGGCGGCGCACCGCGACCGGGTCGACGCCCGGGCCGTACAGGTCGTCGCCGTCCAGCAGCACCTCGCCGGCGACCCGCGCGCCGGGGATCACCTCGTGCATGCGGTTGAGGGTCCGCAGGAACGTGGACTTGCCGCATCCGGACGGGCCGATGAACGCGGTGACGGTGCGCGGCTCGATGCGCATATCGACGCCCTCGACGGCGAGGAAATCGCCGTAGTAGACGTTCAGGTCGTTGACTTCGATGCTCTTGGACACGGGGTTCCTTCAGGGTTTCTGCGGCCGGACGGACGGGTGCGGTCGTCTCAGCGGCCGTACTTGGGCGCGAAGATCTTGGCGATCAGGCGTCCGAGGAGATTGAGAGCCATCACGATGAGGATAAGCACCAGCGCGGCGGTCCAGGCCCGGTCGACGGATGCCTGTGCGCTGACGCCGGCGGCCTGCGTGTATTGCGTGTACACGAACACCGGCAGGGTCATCATGCGGCCGCCTGTGATGTCGTAGTTCATGCTGAACGTGAATCCGGTCACGATCAGCAGCGGTGCTGTCTCGCCGATCACGCGGGCGATGGCGAGCATCACGCCGGTGACGAGACCCGCGATCGAGGTGGGCAGCACGATCTTCAGGATCGTGCACCACTTCGGCACGCCGAGGGCGTAGGACGCCTCGCGCAGTTCGTTGGGCACGAGGCGCAGGATCTCCTCGCTGGAGCGCACCACCACCGGGATCATCAGCACCGACAGGGCGATCGCGCCCATGAAGCCGTTGCGGACGGCCGGACCGAAGACGAGCGCGAACAGGGCGTACGTGAACAGACCCGCGACGATCGACGGGATGCCCGTCATCACGTCGACGAAGAACGTGATCGCACGGGCGAGGGCGCCGCGGCCGTACTCGACGAGGTACACCGAGGCGAGCAGGCCGATGGGCACCGAGATGACGGCGGCGGTCAGCGTGATCAGCAGTGTGCCGACGATCGCGTGCAGGGCGCCGCCGCCGTCGCCGATGATGTTGCGCATCGACTCGGAGAAGAACGGCGCGTCGAAGCGGGCGAGGCCCCTGGCGATCACGGTCCACACGAGCGACACGAGCGGCAGCAGCGCGATGATGAACGCGGTCAGCACGAGCGAGGTGACCAGGCGATCGACCGCGCGCCGGCCGCCCTCGACGATGCGCGAGATCAGAGCGAGCGCGACGACGAACAGCACCGTGCCGAAGAAGATCGTTCCGACCGGGTCGAAGCCCGTGGTGGCGCCGGAGGCGTCCAGGATGCCGTAGACGACACCGGTGGCGATCCAGCATCCGCACAGCAGCAGCCACGGCACGGCCCGCGGCAGTCGCCCGGCGGTCAGCGAATTGGCCGTGGGGCGGGCGCGGCCGGGAGCCGGCGGAGGCGCGGTGGCGGTGGTGGCCTGGGTGGTCACGAGGAGGCTCCCGAAGGCTTGCGGTTGATGACGGCGCGGGCGATCATGTTCACGACCAGCGTCACGGCGAACAGCACGAGACCGGATGCCACGAGCGCGTTGACCGAGACGCCGGTGGCCTCGGGGAACTGCAGGGCGATGTTCGCCGCGATGGTGTTCGGGCTCTGCGCCTGCAGCACGGCGAACTTCACGATGAACGCCGGCGAGAGCACCATCGCGATCGCGAGGGTCTCGCCGAGTGCGCGGCCGAGGCCGAGCATGATCGCCGAGATGATGCCGCTGCGGGCGAACGGCAGCACCGACAGGCGCACCATCTCCCAGCGCGTGGCGCCGAGGGCGAGGGCCGCCTCCTCGTTCAGGCGCGGCGTCTGCAGGAACACCTCGCGGCAGATCGCGGTCATGATGGGGATCACCATGACGGCCAGCACCATCGACGCGGTGAGGACGGTGCGGCCGGTGCCCGAGACCGGCGGGGCGAACAGCGGGAACCAGCCCACGTTGTCGGTCAGCCACGCGAAGAAGGGCTGTACGAACACCGACAGGGTCGCGATGCCCCAGAGGCCGTAGACGACCGAGGGGATGGCGGCGAGCAGGTCGATGACGTAGCCGAGCAGCTGCGCGATGCGGCGCGGCGCGTAGTGCGAGATGAACAGCGCGATGCCGACCGACAGCGGGGTGGCGATGAGCAGGGCCAGGAACGCGGACCACACGGTGCCGAACACCAGCGGCCACACGTACTGCCAGAAGTTGTCCGCGTTGTTCGGCAGCTCGCCGGGTTTCGCGAACAGAGCCGGCAGCGACTGCACGACCAGGAACAGCGCGACGGCCGCGAGCACGGCGAGGATCACGGCGCCGGCGGTGATCGTCGTCGACGTGAAGACGCGGTCGCCGATGCGGACCTTCGGCTTGGGCTTCGCGGCCGGGATGGCGGTGCTGGTGGCTGACATACGCCCTGTCTCTGCGAGGGTTCGGGTGCGGGAGAGGTGGATGCG
>DATMTQ010000170.1:0-9973 GCA_035564095.1 Microbacterium sp.
GATCCTCGACGGCGCGCCGGATGACGGCGCGCAGCAGCGCGTCGTGCCGGTCGAAGACCCGCGCCGTGGCGCGGACGGCGCCGGCGGCGGAGGGCTCTGCGGCGGCGAACAGCTCATCCTCCGACGCGACGACGTCGCGCATGACGTCCTCGTAGACCGCACGGAAGAGCCCCGCGCGCCCGTCGACCCGGGCGTAGATGGATGGGGCGGTCACGCCGGCGCGGCGGCAGACCTCGCTGATCGTGAGCGCGTCGTACCCGCCTTCGGCGAGCAGGTCGCGCCCCACCGCGACGACCCGGTCCCAGCTGGCGCGGCTGCGCGCCTGCCGGGGTTCGCGGACGGCGCGCGCGGTGGGTGCGACCTCGCTCATCGGGCGGGACTCAGGATGCCGGAGCCCATCTCGTCGAGCTGCGCCACGATCTCGCGCGGACTGCGCTCGCCGACCTGCTTCTGCAGCATCGGCGTGCGATCGAGCACGGCGTCGCGCAGCGGCCGCAGCACGGCGGGCGCGTGATGGAACATGCGACCGAGGATATAGGCCTGCTGCACCTGCGCCGTCGTGTGCGGGATGCGCAGCCCGTCGTAGCGCTGGAGCACGGCGGCAACGGCGGCCGTGTCGGTGAGATCGACGCCGGCGAGCAGCTGCCCGAGGAAGTAGCCGTCGCCGATGGACATGCCCGCGCCGTACGCCGCGTACGGCGACGTGGCGTGCGCGGCATCCCCGGCGAGCGTGATGCGTCCCTTCGACCACTGCTTCAGAGGCTTGCGGTCGCGGATCACCCAGCGCTGCACGTGATCGTCCGTCGTCGCCTCGACGAGCGCGGGAAGCGGACCGAAGCGCTGCGCGAGCCGGAGCGCGTGGCTGCGGAGGTCGCCGGGCGCCGGCGCGTCGGGGTCGCACGCCTCGAGGGTCCACCACTGGTAGCCGTCCCGGCCGTCGCTGCGGATCGCGGTGTACGAGCCCTGGACGGTCCGGTCGTGCGCGATGATCGCCTCGCCCTTCTCGGTGCCCGGAACATCGGCGAAGGTGTAGCCGCCGATGATGTGGAGCCGGTGCTCTCGCTTGGCTGATGCACCCCACAGATGGGAGCGGACGATGGAGTCGATGCCGTCGGCCCCGATGAGCAGGGGCGTGGTCGTGACCGTGCCGTCTCGCAGCGTCAGTTCGACGTGATCGCCGCGGTCGGAGATCGCCGTGACCTCCGTGTGGACGCGCAGCATCCCCGCGGGAAGGGCAGCGAGCATGCGACGGTACAGATCGGGTCGCAGCATCCCGATGAATCCTCCGCCGTACTGCTCGACGACGCGGTCGGGGATGCTGATGTCGGCGCGCACATGTCCTGACGCACTGCGGAATGTGGAATGACAGGGTGCCCCGAGATCGCGCGTGTCGACGCCCATCTCCGCGAGCGCCTTGATGGGCGGCGGCCAGAGGTTCAAGATGTTGCCGGCCGGGCGGGCCTCGGGGTACCGCTCGTAGATGACGGCCCGGTGGCCGGCTTTCGTCAGCGCCAATGCCGTGGCCATCCCCGCGGGGCCGCCGCCGAGGACCACGATCGGCTGTTCGGACGTGCTCATGTGCTCTCCTCCTCGTGCGTTGGAAGAAATGTAAACCTCTTACAATTTCTTCCGCCATCCGCGGAGGCGATCGTTGGTATCGGTCGGAGGTGTGCGTGCGAATGCGCGCTCAGGCGTGCTCTCCGGCCTGCACGATGCGGCCGGCCTCGGCGAACAGCGCCCGCATCCACTCGTGCTCCGGGTCGTGCCCGTGCACGGGATGCCACCACAGGGCGTTGACCACCGGGGTCGGCGCGAAGGGCAGGCCGACCACGCGCACACCGGCGGCGCGCTTCGCCAGCGGCACGAGCGCGGAGTGGATGATGCCGACGCGCTGCGTGCCGGCGATGAAGTGCGGGATGGCGAGGAAGCTCTCGACGATGACCTCGACGTTCGGTTCGATGCCCAGCTGCTGCACCTGACGCTCCGCGGACGTGAACGCGGACCGGCTCTGGTAGTTCATCACCCAGGGCAGGCTCGACATCTGCTCGCGCGAGAGCGCGTCGCCGACGGCGTCGTTGGACTCCGCCACGATCGCCACCCACTCGTCCTGCCACACGTCCACGTACGGGAGGTCGGTGAGGAAGCCGTGCGGGATCACCATGCCGTCGACGGAGCGCAGCCGGTTGGCGGCATCCTCCACGACCGTCGGATTGTGCAGCAGGAACCGGAAGTGCACGCCCGGGGCACGCTCCGCCGCGAGCTCCGAGACGACGCGGCCGATGGTGGTGAACCCGTAGTCCGAGCCGTAGATCGAGAATTCGCGCACCGACTCCGACGGATCCCACGTCGCCTGGCTCTCGAAGACCCGGCGTGCCGCCTCGAGCGCCGTCGTGGTGTGGTCGGCGAGTCGGAGCGCCAGGGGCGTCAGCTCGTAGGTGTTGCCGCGGCGGGCGAGGATCGGGTCGCCGAAGTGGGTGCGCAGGCGTGCGAGGGAGGCGCTCAGGGCGGGCTGGCTGAGGTGCAGCCGGTCCGCTGCGCGGGTCACGCTGCGTTCGGTCAGGAGCGCGTCGAGCGAGACGAGCAGGTTGAGATCGAGCCGCGACAACAGCAGATGATCGGCCACTCTGCGTGATCCTTCGGGTCGGGGCGGTGAGTGCTTCACTGTATCAGCCGCAGTGATATCGATCGTCAGGTCGAAGGATGAGGGAAACCCCTGGTGGGCGCTGGATTCTTTCACCTCGGTCCGGGTTATGTCTCATATCGAGAAGGCTTATGTGTGTTTTCGTCGCATGCTTGCCATACTGATGCCACAGCACGGTCTCTCGAATGGACGAGTCGCCGACAACGAAGTCAGAAAGGCTGGACATGACACAGCATCTCCGTTCGCGGATGCGGATCGGCCTGTTCGCCGCCCCGCTCGTCGCGGGGTCCCTCATCCTCGCCGGATGCTCCGGCAGCAGCGCGGCGAGCGGCCCCGAACCGCAGACCATCTCGTTCGCCTTCGGCGCCACCAACAACCAGGACAAGGCGGCCTACACGGCACTGGCGACCGGGTTCGAGAAGACCCACAAGGGCGTCACCGTCACGCCCCTGAACCTGCCGACCGAGAGCTACCCGACGGCCCTCGCCACCCGCGTGCAGGGCGGCAACGCCCCCGACACGTTCTACGCCGAGGGCGGCAGCGGCCAGGCGCACTCCATCATCCCGTGGGCCAAGACGGGTCTCGCGCTCGGAATCAGCGACAAGTCCGTGATCGACGCTCTGCCGTCGTCGCAGAAGGACCTGTGGGTCTACAAGGGCAAGGCGTACGGTGTGCCGCTTGGCACCCAGGTGTACGGCACGATCTACAACGACGACCTCGCCAAGTCGATCGGCGTGAACCTCACGGCATCCTCGACCCTCGACGACGTGCTCTCCGCCTGCAGCGTGGCGCGCCAGCACGGCAAGACCGTCTACGCCCTCGCCGGCAGCCAGCCCGCCAACACGGGCTTCCTCGCCCTCACCTTGGCCGCCTCCACCGTCTACGGCTCCGACCCGAACTGGAACACCGAGCGCGCAGCGGGCAAGACCACCTTCGCGGGCACCGCCGGCTGGGCCACCGCGCTCGAGTCGATCAAGAAGATGTACACCGCCGGATGCTTCCAGGACGGTGCGACCAGCGCCGGCTTCGACGCCATCACCAACGGCGCCTCGTCGGGCAAGGTGCTCGGCTTCTTCGCGCCCAGCGGTGCGGCCAAGGAGATCATGGACGCGGCCGGCGGCCACGTGAAGCTCGTGATCCTGCCGGTTCCCGCTCCGGCCGGGACGAAGACCTACCTCGCCGTCAGCGCCGACCAGTCCGTCGCAGCCAGCGCCAAGACGAAGAGCCCCAAGCTCGCGGCGAGCTTCCTGAAGTACATCCTGTCCCCGGCCGGTCAGAACAACTTCGCGAACTCGACCGGCAGCATCCCGGTGGGGGCGACGGCGTCGACGCCGCTGCTGCCGCAGTACCAGACGATCAAGGGCTACATCACGGCGAACGACGTGCGGGGCTATCCGTCGCTGGATTGGCCGAACCCCAAGGTCTACACCGACCTCGGCAGTGGCGTGCAGGGCATCCTCACCGGTCAGATGACCGTCAAGCAGGTGCTCCAGCAGCTGGACTCCGACTGGGGTTGACCTTCGGCATCGGCGGCCGGCTCCCGAGTGGGCCGGCCTCCGATCACGGATGACGGGAACGAACTGATGGTGACGCAGATGGTGACGCAGACCGAGGTGGTCACGACCGCGGGCGCACGGAGCACGGGGCGCGGGCCCCGCACGAAGTCGCACCACGTGCGGCTGGGTGCGTGGTGGTGGGCGCTGCCCGCCCTGGCACTCGTGCTGATCGTGATCTACGCCTCGACGGCCGCGGGCGGCTTCTTCGCCTTCACGAACTGGTCGGGGATCGGCGGCTTCGACTTCGTCGGCGTCCAGAACTTCGTGAAGATCTTCCAGACGCCCGAGCTGGTCGGATCGCTGCGGAACACACTCTTCCTCGCGTTCGGGTTCCTCGTGTTCACGAACGTGTTCGGCCTGCTGTTCGCCCTCGCGCTCAATCGCGGCCTGAAGTCCCGCTACATCCTGCGCACGCTGGTGTTCATGCCGGCGGTCGTGAGTCCCATCGCCGTCGCGTACATCTGGAAGTTCATCTTCGACTACGACGGACCGCTCAACCAGCTGCTCGGCGCCCTCGGTCAGCCGAAGGTGAACTGGCTGGCCAGCCCCACCCTGGCCCTCTGGTGCGTGCTCATCGTGATGGTGTGGCAGAACATCGGCTTCATCATGGTCACCTACCTCGCCGGGCTCGCGACCGTTCCGGTCGAGCTCGAGGAGGCCGCCGCCCTCGACGGCGCCGGCGTGTTCCGCCGCTTCCGCTACGTCGTGTTGCCGATGATCCAGCCCTCCGTCGCGATCGCCACCACCCTCACCCTCATCCAGGGGCTCCGGGTGTTCGACCAGGTGGTCGCCCTCACCGCCGGCGGCCCCGCCGGCGCCACCCAGACCCTCGCCCTCGAGGTGTACCAGGAGGCGTTCACCTACCAGCAGTTCGGCTTCGGCGCCGCACTCGCGCTCGTGCTCAGCCTGCTGATCCTGGTGTTCTCCATCGCGCAGCAGTGGGCGACGCGCGATCGCTCCCTGAAGGAGGCGTGAGCCGTGTTCCGCTATACCAAGAAGACCCTCACCGTCGAGATCATCACGATCCTGGCGACCGCGATCCTGCTGCTGCCGTTCTGGATCCTCCTGATGGGGTCGTTCAAGACCCTGCCCGAGATCACGAGCAGCCCGGCCGTCGCGCCGCCCACCAAGCCCACGATCGACAACTTCGTGCAGCTGCTCTCGCCCGCCTCCGACTCGTCGGGCAACATCTGGGCCGGCCTGCTGTGGAGCGTCGTGATCACGGCAGGCAGCATCCTGCTGCTGGTGGTGCTCGGCTCGCTCGCCGCGTACGCCCTCGCCCGCTCGACCAGCAGCTGGAGCCGCCGCGCGTTCTACCTGTTCCTGGTGGCGATCATCCTGCCCACCCAGCTCGGCACCCTGCCCCTGTACATCGGGGCGCGCAATGTGGGCCTGGTCGGCAGCCCGTGGGGCATGATCCTCATCTATACGGGGATGCTGCTGCCGCTGTCGGTGTTCCTGTACGCGAACTTCTTCCGCAACCTCACGCTCGAGTACGAGGAGGCCGCCGTCATCGACGGCGCCAACAAGTACCAGGTGTTCTGGCGGATCGTCTTCCCGCTGATGTCTCCCGCGACGGGCACGGTGGCGATCCTGGCGGGTCTCATCGTCTGGAACGACTTCTTCACCGCGCTCATCTTCCTCAACGGCACCCAGTACCAGACGCTGCCGGTCGTGATGTACGGGTACGTCGGGTCGCTGGTGTCGCAGTGGAACCTGATCTTCGCCGTCGTGATCGTCTCGATGATCCCGATCCTCGCGTTCTACGCCTTCGCGCAGAAGAAGTTCATCCAGGGCTTCGCCGGCGGGCTCAAGGGCTGATCAGCGATGATCGACGTCATCCGTCCGGCCTCCGACCTGGGGGACGGCACCTTCCGCAACCCCGTGCTGCCGGGGGACCGCCCCGACCCGAGCGTGCTTCGCGTGGGCGACGAGTACTACCTGACGCACTCGTCGTTCGACGCGGCGCCCGGTCTTCCGATCTGGCGCTCGCCGGACCTCGTGAACTGGACGTTCGTCACGTGCGCGCTGGCAGAGCCTCTGAGCACGGTGTTCGCGCCCGACTTCGTCGAGCACGACGGCCGGTACTTCATCTACCTCCCGTTCATCCCGAGCGCGTGGTCGGATGCCGTCGACGACGCCCAGGTGTGGGTCATCCACGCCGACAGCCCGGAAGGCCCCTGGAGCGAGCCGGTGTTCACCGGGATCTCCGGCGCGATCGACCCCGGACACATCGTCGGCGAGGACGGCGAGCGGTATCTGTTCGTCGACGGCATCCGGCGCTGCCGGCTGGATGCCGCGGGCCTGCACGCCGTCACGGACCTGGAGCCGGCCTACGACGGCTGGCGGTACCCGGACGAGTGGATCACCGAGGCGTATGCGCTGGAGGGCCCGAAGCTCTTCCGTCGCGGCGACTGGTTCTACCTGGTCAGCGCGGTCGGCGGCACCGGGGGACCGGCGACCGGCCACATGGTGATCGTCGCCCGCTCGCGCTCGGTGCAGGGGCCCTGGGAGAACGCGCCGGGAAACCCGGTCGCCCGCACGTGGTCGGCGGACGAGGCCTGGTGGTCGCGCGGGCACGCCACGATCCTGCAGGGCCCCGGGGATGCCTGGTTCATGCTGTCGCACGGCTACCAGAACGGCTATCGCACCCTCGGCCGCCAGGCGCTGCTCGAGCCGATCGAATGGACGGACGACGACTGGCCGATCGCTCCGGCCCGCGACCTGGGCGCGGCGCAGCGGATGCCCCGCATCGGCGGGGAGCCGGTGGCGGTGCCGGCGCCGTCCGACGACTTCGCCGCGCCGGCCTGGGGCGAGCGCTGGGTCTTCGACAACCCGGGGCGAGACGAGACGGCCCGGGCCCGCTTCGCCGACGGGCTCGTGCTGCGCGGCACGGGGACGGGCCCGGCGGACTCGTCGCCCCTGACGACCTGGGCGATGGATGGGGCGTACGAGGTCGAGGCCGAGCTCGAGGTCGCGGGCGACGCGCACGGCGGGCTGCTGCTCTACTTCGACGACCGCATGTTCTTCGGGATGGGCTGGGACGGCGACCGCATGGCCAGCTACGCGGGCGGTATCCGCACCCATTGGCGGGAACCCGCCGAGGCGGGGCGCGTCATCCGGCTGCGGCTGCGCAACGACCACCACATCGTCACCGGCTGGCACGCGGCGCCGGGCGGCGAGTGGCTGCGGCACGGCGTGCGGTACGACACTTCCGGTGCCCACTCGGCGACGATGAACGACCTGAAGAGCCTGCGTCCCGCGCTGTTCGCGTCCGGGGACGGCGAGGTCGTGTTCCGCCGGTTCCGTTACCGCGCCCTGGACGAGGGGAGCACCGCATGAGCGTCGACGTCGAGCAGCTCCTCGGCCGGATGACGTGGGAGCAGAAGCTCCTGCAGCTGCAGATCGTGTGGCGCCCGGATGCCGCCGAGCGCGACGACCTCGTGCGCCGTGGCCTCGGCGCGACGTTCTGGCCGCCGAGTGCCGAGGAGGCGGACGCGGTGCAGCGGATCGCCGTGGAGCAGTCCGAGCTGGGCATCCCGGTGCTCATCGGACTGGACGTGGTGCACGGCCAGTTCACGATCTTCCCGACGCCACTCGCGCAGGCGGCGAGCTTCGACCCGCGGGTCGCGGCCGACGACGCCCGGGTCTCGGCTGTCGAGGCGCGTAGCAACGGCGTCAACTGGACGTTCTCGCCGATGGTCGACGTCACGCGCGATCCGCGCTGGGGCCGTGTCGTGGAGGGATTCGGCGAGGACGTGCACCTGGCGTCCGCGTTCACCGCCGCGAAGGTGGCGGGCTACCAGGGCGCGGACCTCGCCGCCGCGGACAGCGTCGCGGGATGCCTCAAGCACTTCGTCGCGTACGGGGCCGCCGAGGCCGGGCGCGACTACAACACGACGGACGTCTCGGACCGGCGGCTGCGCGAGACCTACCTCGAGACCTTCCGGGTCGGGGTGGGCGCCGGCGCGGCCTCGGTGATGGCGTCGTTCAACTCTCTGAACGGGCACCCCATGCACGCGCACGGGGAGCTGTTGACCGGCGTGCTCAAGCAGGAGTGGGGGTTCGACGGGGTCGTGGTGGGGGATGCCGACGGCGTCGCGCAGCTCGTCGACCACGGCGTCGCCGCCGACGAGCGCGCCGCGATCGCGCTCGCCCTGGAGGCGGGCGTCGACGTCGTGATGGGCGGGTCGCTGCTCGTCGACGCCGACGGGGCCGCCCTGCTGGCCCCCGCCGACGTGTCGCCGGACCGGGTCGACGACGCCGTGCGGCGGGTGCTGCGGCTGAAGGACCGCCTCGGGCTGTTCGAGAACCCGTACACGGATGCCGCAGCAGCCGTCGGCGGCAGTCCGGAGCACCGGGCCCGCGCCCGCCGGGCGGCGGAGCGATGCGCGGTGCTGCTCACCAACGGCGGGGCGCTGCCGCTGCCGGCGAGCGGTCGCATCCTGCTCGCGGGCCCATACGCGCGCAGCCGGGATCACCTCGGTGCCTGGGTGCAGCACTTCGCGACGCCCGTCGGCGAGACGCTCGCCGACGCCCTGGAGCGGGAGCTTCCCGACGTCGCGTGGGACGTCGCGGACGGCGCGGACTTCTTCGACCTGGCCGACGAGCACCTGGCCGACATCGTCGAGCGCGCGGCATCCGCCGACCTCGTCGTGCTGGCGCTCGGCGAGCCCAGCCGGCTCTCCGGCGAGGCGGCGTCGCGGGCCGACATCGCCCTGCCGGGCGCCCAGCGCCGGCTGATCCACGCGCTCGCCGACGCGGGGGCGCGGATCGTCGTGGTGCTCGCCACCGGGCGGCCCCTCGTCGTGGAGGACTGGATCGACCGCGTCGACGCGGCGCTGTGCACCTGGCACCTCGGGACCGAGGCGCCCGCGGCGATCGCCGCCACGCTGTCCGCACGCGTGAACCCCGGCGGGCGGGTGCCGATGACGTTCCCGCGGGCGGTCGGCCAGGTGCCGATCCACCACGACCACGAGCGGACGGGGCGTCCGCCGCGCACCGGCGGGGAACTGCTGCGCGGGATCGACGCGGTGGCGTCGGATGCCGCCGAGCTCGCCGGGCCGAACAACACCGACGACCACTACACGTCCAAGTTCCTCGACCTGCCCCTGGGGCCGCGCTTCGATTTCGGGTACGGCCTGAGCTACACGACGTTCGCGCTCGACGCCCTCGCCGTCACGCCGGGATCGGCGGGCGTGGACGCCCTCGACGCCGGTGTCGACGTGCAGGTGACGGTGCGCAACACCGGCGAGCGCGACGGAGACGACGTGGTGATGCTCTTCGTCACCGACGAGCTCGCCTCGGTCACGCAGCCGGTGCGGCGCCTGCGCGGATTCCGGCGCGTGAGCCTCGCCGTCGGCGAGTCCGACGCCATCGCGTTCCGACTGACTGCCGACGATCTGAGCTTCTGGGTGGACGGCGCCACGCGTCTCGTCGAGCCCGGCGACTTCACCGTGACGGTCGGCGACGGCACGTCGGCGATCTCCGCGCGACTTCGAGTGGAGGCATCCCGATGACCCTGCAGCGGCTGCGCGAGGCGATCACCGGCGACGTGCCGAATGCGATCATGCCGCTCTTCTGGCAGAGGGGCGGCCCGATCGAGACGGTGCGGGAGG
Source organism: Microbacterium sp. (assembly GCA_035564095.1). GTDB lineage: Bacteria > Actinomycetota > Actinomycetes > Actinomycetales > Microbacteriaceae > Microbacterium. The sequence continues at coordinate 9,816 of DATMTQ010000170.1, forward strand.
AGATGGAGCGTATCGGGGATGCCGGCATCGGCGCGGTGATCCTCGAAGCCCGGCCGCACCCCGAATTCCTCGAGGACGGCTGGTGGCGCGACGTCGACGCGGTGCTCGAGATCGCCCGGCGGCGCGGCATGAAGGTGTGGTTCTTCGACGACGACACG
>DATMTQ010000171.1:0-1793 GCA_035564095.1 Microbacterium sp.
GTCGTCGCCGATCGAGATCCCGATGCCCGAGTTCGCGCCGAGCAGCGCCCGCTCGCCGATCGAGACGCGGTGCGTGCCGCCGCCGGACAGGGTCCCCATGATGGAGGCGCCCCCGCCGATGTCGGACCCGTCGCCCACCACAACGCCCTGCGACACGCGCCCCTCGATCATCGAGGAGCCGAGCGTTCCGGCGTTGTAGTTCACGAAGCCCTCGTGCATGACGGTCGTGCCCGGCGCCAGGTGGGCTCCGAGGCGGACACGGGAGGCGTCCGCGATCCGCACGCGTTCCGGAGTCACGTAATCCAGCAGGCGGGGGAACTTGTCGATGCCGGAGACCTGGATGCCCACCCGCTGCAGGCGCGGACGCAGGCGGTCGAGGTCGGCCGGGTTCACCGGGCCCGCGTTCGTCCACGCCACCGTGGGCAGGTGGGCGAAGAGGCCGTCCAGGTTCAGACCGTTCGGCTGCACCAGCAGATGCGAGAACAGGTGCAGGCGCAGGTAGGCGTCGGGCGTGGAGGCAGGAGGCGCATCCAGCTCGATCTCCACGGTCACGATGTCGATGCGCACGGCGCGGCGCGGGTCGTCGCCCGCCAGTTCCTCGAGTTCCGCCGGCGCGATCCAGCGGTCGCGGCCGGCGGGCAGCGTGCCGAGCCGGGGCTCCGGGAACCAGGTGTCGAGCACGGTGCCGTCGGTGGCGACGGTCGCGAGGCCGTACCCCCACGCCGAGCGGGCGGCGGCAGGCACGGCGGAACTTTCAGGCACGTCGGAAGGCATGCCCCTAGGTTAGTAGGGTGCAGCTCAGCAGCGTTCCTCTCGACCTCACCGCCTCCTCCATCGACCTGACACGTCAGCTCTGCGATCTGGAGTCCGTCTCCGGGAACGAGGGCACACTGGCCGACGCGATGCAGGCGGCCCTCGCCGGCCTGCCGCATCTGGAGGTGATCCGCGACGGCGACGCGATCGTCGCGCGCACGAACCTCGGCCGCGAGCGCCGGGCGCTGATCGCGGGCCACATCGACACCGTCCCCCTCAACCACAACCTGCCGACCCGGTTCGAGGAGCACGACGGCATCCGCTACCTCTGGGGCCGGGGGACCGTCGACATGAAGGCGGGCGTGGCCCTGCAGCTGAAGCTGGCGGCCGAGCTCACCGAGCCCGCCGTCGACGTGACGTGGATGTGGTACGACCACGAGGAGGTCAACGCCGAGCTGAACGGACTGGGTCGCCTCGCCCGCAACCGGCCCGACCTGTTCGTCGGCGACTTCGGCATCCTCGGCGAGCCCAGCAACGGGGTGGTCGAGGGCGGCTGCAACGGCAACCTGCGCGTCGAGGTCCGCACCTACGGCCTGCGCGCGCACTCGGCTCGCGGCTGGGTGGGCGACAACGCCATCCACAAGGCCGCGCCGATCCTCGACATCCTCGCGGGCTACCGGGCGCGCGAGGTGGAGGTCGACGGGCTGGTGTACAAAGAGGGGCTCAACGCGGTCGGGATCTCCGGGGGCGTGGCCGGCAACGTCATCCCCGACGAGTGCATGGTCCACGTCAACTACCGCTTCGCCCCGTCGCGCACCTCGCAGGAGGCGATCGAGCACCTGCAGGGGTTGTTCGGCGACTACGAGATCACCGTCGTCGACCGTGCCGACGGCGCCCGACCGGGATTGGATGCGCCGCTCGCGCAGGCGTTCGTGGCCGCGGTCGGCGGCGTGGCGAAGCCGAAGTACGGGTGGACGGACGTGGCCCGCTTCAGCGCCCTGGGCATCCCGGCCGTCAACTACGGCCCCGGTGACCCGCTG
>DATMTQ010000172.1:0-2619 GCA_035564095.1 Microbacterium sp.
CGGGGGCCGGCGTTGCGCACCGAGATCGTGGTCTGCACCGGAACGCCGAGGCGGGTGCGCGCGGGTGCGGAGCGCGTGAGGTGCAGCAGGCGCGGGCTGGGCGCGGTCACGGCGTCCACCGCGACGAGCGCCGCGCTCAGCACGAGCCAGCCCCCGAACACGGCCCACGGGTTCACGCCCGCGACCGACAGCAGCACGAGCGGCACCGCACCCGCCGCGACGAGTGCCACGAGGCGACCGGTGACGAACATCTAGATCGGCACTCGCGTCTGCTGCACCACGGCGGCGAGCACCGAGTCGACGGACACCCCTTCGAGCTCGGCGTCGGGCCGCAGCCGGATGCGGTGCCGCCACGCGGGGACGAGCATCGTCTGCACGTGGTCGGGGGTGATCGCGGGCGAACCGCTCAGCCAGGCCCAGGCCTTCGCCGCGGCCAGCAGCGCGGTCGTCGCGCGCGGGCTCACCCCGAGCTGCACCGACGGACTCTGCCGGGTCGCGCGGGCCAGATCCACCACGTACGCGAGCACGTCGTCGTCGGCGCGCACGGATGCCGCCGCCCGCTGCGCGGCCTCCACGGTCGCGGCATCCGTCACCGCCTGCACCACGTCCAGGCTCTGCGGGTCGAAGCCGTCGGCGTGCCGGCGCAGCAGCGTCACCTCGGCGTCCCGCTCCGGGACGGTGACGGTGAGCTTGAGGAGGAAGCGGTCCTGCTGCGCCTCGGGCAGCACGTACGTGCCCTCGTGCTCGATCGGGTTCTGGGTGGCGGCGACCAGGAAGGGCCCCGGCAGCGTCCGCGTCACCCCATCGGTGGAGACCTGACGCTCGGCCATGGCCTCGAGCAGCGCCGACTGCGTCTTCGGCGGCGTGCGGTTGATCTCGTCGGCCAGGAGGATGTTCGTGAACACCGGACCCGGACGGAACTCGAATTCGGCGGTGCGCGCGTCGTAGATGAGCGATCCGGTCACATCGCCCGGCATGAGGTCGGGCGTGAACTGGATGCGCGTCGTGTCGAGACCGAGGGCCCGGCTGAACGAACGCACCAGGAGGGTCTTCGCGACGCCCGGCACCCCCTCCAGCAGCACGTGGCCGCCGGAGAGCAAGGCCACGAGCAGACCGCTGATCGCGGCATCCTGTCCGACCACGGCATGGGCGATCTCGGTGCGAACGCGGAGCATGGCGTCGCGCAGGGTCTGGTCGTGCTCGATGCGATCAGTGGTCACGGGCGGTTCCTTCCGGGAAGATCGCCGCATGCACGGCGTTCTCGAGGGCGTACAGACGGGTGGCGAGGTCGACGAGCGCGCGGTCGTCCGCGGGGGCCCCGGTCAGCAGCATCCGCACCTCGGCGGGGGAGCGGCCGGTGACGGATGCCGCGGCGTCGGCGAGTTCGGCGACGGTGGCGGTGCGGCCGAGGCCGAGAAGTCGCGCGAGACGGCGAAGAGCCCCGGTGCGCAGCTGTGCGAACGCATGGGCCGGATCGGAGGCGCGCGCGTACAGGCGGGCGCGCCCCTCCGCGGTCTCGGCGGCGCGCACGGTGACGGGCAGATGCTCGGCGACCAGCGGCCCGAAGCGGCGGCCGCGCCAGAGAGCGGCAGCGAGCGCCGTGGCGAAGCCGAGCAGGATGAGGGGCGTCACCCACCCGGGGGTGAGGTCGGCGAGGGTGGCTGCGGCGGATGCGTTCCCGCCGGCGTCCGGAATGAGCCACACGACGGTGTCGCGCTCGCCGAGGAGGTTCACGGCGAGGGCCGCATCGCCGTCCTCGGCCAGGTGCTCGTTGGTGAACAGCCGGGTGCCGTCCACGAGCGAGATCTGCCGCGCGCCGTCCTGGCGCACGAGGAGCGCGGCGGCGTCGCCGTCGCGGTAGCAGGACACGGTGCGGGCGTCGGTGGCGTGGAACAGGGTGCCGGGCGTGATGTCGCCGGCCCGCTGCGCCGCGGGGACCGAGCAGCCGGGCGTCAGGGTGCCGCCGCCGTACCCCGCGATCGTCGCGCCGAACAGCACCCGGACGCTACGGGCGGACGGGTCGCCGACGACGGTCGCGGCGGCATCCTTCGAGAGCGACAGCAGGTCGGCCACGGTCAGCGCGGGGCTGTCCGGCAGCCACAGTGTCGCCGGCGTCCGGGCGAGGGCCGCATGCGCGTCGGCGGCGTCGGTGACGATCTCGACCGTGACCCCGTGCTGCTCCAGGATCCGCACCAGGGCGCGGGCGCCGTCGGCACCGGTCGAACGCGGGTCGAGGACTCCTTGCGACGTCGACGCCCGCGGGGTCAGCAGCGCACCGATGCCGACGATCACGACGAGCGCGATCGCGATGATCGCCCAGCCGGTGAGCGCCCGGCCTCGGCGCGGCAGCGGACCGCCGCCGGCGCTCGCGGCGGCGCGCTCTTCGCGCAACGTCGTGCTCACCCTGCGACCTGCGCGGTGACCGGGGCGGATACGGCGGCATCGTCGACCTGCGCCACCTGGGCGTACTGCTCGGGTGAGCCGGGCAGGCGCAGGTACCGAACTGCGTCGAATGCGGTCGCGGCATCGTCGAGCTCGTCGCGCAGCTGCGGGAATCGCTCGGCGGCGAGGCGCGCGAAGCCGTGCACGGTCGCGCCGGGCGGCGTGTCGACGAGCCCG
>DATMTQ010000173.1:0-11980 GCA_035564095.1 Microbacterium sp.
CTTCCAGTACGGCAACGAGGAAGGCAGCCAGCTCGCGGTTCCGGTGCTCGACGGGTCACTGCCGCAGTACCAGAACCTGCTGCCCACGCCGATCCCGACGCCGACGGCGACCCCGAGCCTCACCGCGACGCCGACCCCGACGCCGGCTCCGCACTAGGGTCCGCGGACGAGGCTTTCGACACGCGTCGCGGCCACTCGAGCCGCCGAGCCGCCGGGCCTCAGGCCTCGAAGCGGTACCCGAGGCCGCGCACCGTGACCAGCAGCACGGGCTGTGACGGATCGACCTCGATCTTCGAGCGGATCCGCTTGATGTGCACGTCGAGGGTCTTGGTGTCGCCGAAGTAGTCGGCACCCCAGATGCGGTCGATCAGCTGCCCGCGGGTGAGCACGCGTCCGGCGTTGCGGAGCAGCAGTTCGAGCAACTCGAACTCCTTCAGCGGCATGGCGATCTCCTTGCCGTCGACCGAGACGGCGTGACGGTCCACATCCATCCGCACCCCGCCGACCTCGAGCACCGCCTCGTCGAGGTCGTCCACGTCGATGCGCCTGCGCAGCACGGCGCGGATCCGCGCCAGCAGTTCACGGGTCGAGTACGGCTTCGTCACGTAGTCGTCCGCGCCCAGCTCGAGACCCACCACGATGTCGACCTCGCTGTCTTTCGCGGTCAGCATGATGATCGGCACCGATGAGCGGGTGCGCAGCTCGCGGCACACCTCGGTGCCGGGCAGGCCGGGCAGCATCAGGTCGAGCAGCACCAGGTCGGCCCCGTCGCGATCGAACGCGGCGAGCGCCTCGCGGCCGTCGGCGGCGATCTCGGTGTCGTATCCCTCCCTGCGCAGCAGGAACGAGAGCGGCTCGCTCAGCGATGGCTCGTCTTCGACGATCAGGATGCGCGTCACGTCGTCGCTCCGAGGGTGGTGGGTGGGGCCGTCGAGGAAGTGACGGTCGGCGCGCCGGCGGGCGTGCCGGGGACTTTCGGCGCCTCGGGGAGGCGGATGGTGAAGGTCGATCCGCTGCCCTGCTGCGACCACACGCGCACATCGCCGCCGTGGTTCTGCACCGCGTGCTTGACGATGCTGAGCCCGAGGCCGGTGCCCCCGGTGTGGCGGCTTCTGGCGTTGTCCACCCGGAAGAAGCGCTCGAACACCCGGTCGCGCTCATTCTCGGGGATGCCGACGCCCTGGTCGGTGACCGCGATCTCGACGACGCCATCCGAGTTCGTGACCCCGATGCCGACCCGGAAGCCGTCTGGCGAGTACTGGATCGCGTTGGCGATCAGATTGTGCACCGCCGTGACCAGCAGCTGCTCGTCTCCGTACACCTCGGCGCCGGCGTCCCCGCCGCTGATCAGCGAGATGCGATGCGACTCGGCGGCCACCCGGTTGCGGTCGACGGCCTGCGCGACGACCGAGTCGATGTCCACCTTCTCGGCCGAGGCGAGCGGCGCCGCCGCCTGCAGCCGGCTGAGTTCGATGATCTCGTGGGTCAGATGACCGAGCCGGTCCGCCTCGATGGTGAGCCGCTTGGCGAAGCGCTTCACCTCGACCGGGTCGTCAGATGCGGCCTCGATCGCCTCCGCGAGAAGCCCGATGGCGCCGATCGGGGTCTTGAGCTCGTGGCTGATGTTGGCGACGAAGTCACGGCGCACCTCGTCGAGCCGGTACGACTCGGTGCGGTCCTCCGCGATCAGCAGCACGAAGCGCGTTCCCAGTCGGACGACGCGCACCTGGAGGTGCAGTTGATTCTCACCGAACGCGGTGTGGGCCAGGTTCAGTTCCCGGCTCACCGGGATGCCGTCACGGCGCACCTGATCGACCAGGGCAACCAGCTCGGGATGCACGAGCGCCTGGTTCCACACCAGTCCGTAGGCCAGCGCGGCGGTCGAGGCCGAGAGCACGTTGTTCGACGAGTCGACCACGATGCCCGCCGATTCGAGGGAGTCGATCACCTCCTCGACACCATCCGGGACGGTGGGTGTGGCGACCGCAACGGCGCTTCGACCGCGGCTGTGCGCCGCCATGATCGCCAGCGTGACGCCCACGCCGACCACCAGGCCGAAAGCGAGGGCGACGGGCACGAGCCAGGGCGCCGGGTCCATGCGACTAGATTAGGGCGCACCGAGTTGCCCAGCCGGTCCGAGAGCGACCGATCGCACGTGACTTGGGATGAAGTTCAGCCTTCGGCCACCGTCCGTTCACCTGATCGGGGCAACGTGGCCAGAGACCGGGGCGATTCATCGTGCCCGACAGCGAGAGGACCGGCATGCGCGAGGTATTCCAGCAGGAGCTGCGAGAGGTTCAGGACCGCCTCGTCGAGATCTCGACGCTCGTCGCCTCCTCGATCGAGCGCGCCACCGAGTCGTTCAACGAGTCCAACGTCACCCTGGCCGAGACCGTCATCGCAGACGACCAGAAGATCGACGCGCTCGCGGCCGAGCTCGACGAGCTCGCCATCCAGATCCTCGCCCGGCAGAACCCGGTGGCGCGCGACCTGCGCATCGTGGTCAGCGCCCTGCGCATCAGCGCCTCGCTCGAGCGGATGGGAGACATGGCCGAGCACATCGCGCAGCTGGCCCGCTACCGCTTCCCCGAGAAGGTCGTGCCGAAGGGTCTGCGCAGCACCTTCCGCGACATGGGCGCACTCGACGTCGAGATCGCCAAGAAGCTCACCGAGCTGCTGCGCACCGAAGACGTGCAGATCGCCGAAGACATCCGCAACGAGGACGACAAGGTCGACGCCCTGCACCTGAGCGTCTTCGACAAGGTGCTGGGCGAGACCTGGAAGGGTGCGGCCGTCGACACGGTGGATGCCACCCTCGCGTCGCGCTACCACGAGCGGTTCGCAGACCACGCGGTCTCCATCGCCAAGAAGGTGCAGTATCTGGCGACCGGAGACTGGGTGCCGCAGGAGGCGTAGGGCGGTTACTGCCCGAGCAGCTTCGTTCCCGGGAGTTCGGCCGCCGCACGGTCGAAGGTCACGGTGTAGTCGCACTCCGCGTCCACGCCCAGCAGGGCGATCACCGCGTCAGCGAACTCGGCATCGGCTTGTCGCGCCTCGTTCATCGCCCTACGGATCACGTCAGGGGCCTGAACGACGATTTCCCGCGCTGACAGGAGGGTCGAGACGAAGAGGAAGATGCCGTCCCGGTCGATCCGATATGCGCGTCGCAGTGTCCAGACGGCTTCAATCATCGTCACGATGCTGACGAATCCCGGCTCGCTCTCAGAGAGCTGGGACAGGAAGTCCCGAGCCTGAGGGGACTGGATGGGATCGTCCTGCACGGCATCCCGGACGAGCACGTTGGTGTCGATACCGATCACGAGTTGCCGACCGCCGATGCCTCGCCGGCGATGGCGTCGTTCATCTGCTCGATTGTCACCGGCGGCCCACTCCACGGGAGCAGCCCGGAGAGCGCGGAGATCGACCCCGTCATGGCGACGAAATGGTAGCTCCCGTCCGCTGCCTCCACGAACGGCACGCGGGTGCCCGGGCGGATTCCGAGATGGTTGCGCACGTCGAGAGGGATGGTGACCTGACCCTTGCTGGTCACGGTGGCGACGGACATGCCCCCATGGTTCCTTACTTTGCGGTAAGGAACCTACTTCTTGCCCTGGTTCGCGACCGCCGCAGCACCCGCGGCCGCGGCCTCGGGATCGAGGTATCGGCCGGGCGCGACCGGCATGAACGCGTCATCCAACTCGTAGACCAGCGGGATGCCGGTGGGGATGTTCAGCTCGGCGATGTCCGCGTCGCTGATGCCGTCGAGGTGCTTGACGAGACCGCGCAGCGAGTTGCCGTGCGCGGTGACCAGCACCGTCTTGCCGGCCTGCAGGTCGGGGACGATGTCGCTGTGCCAGTACGGCAGCATTCGGTCGATGACGAGGCTCAGCGACTCGGTGCGCGGGAGTTCGCCGTCCATGCCCGCGTAGCGCGGGTCGTCGACCTGGCTGAACTCGGAGGCATCCGACAGCGGCGGCGGCGGCACGTCGAACGAGCGACGCCACAGCATGAACTGCTCGCTGCCGAACTCCTCGAGGGTCTGCGCCTTGTCCTTGCCCTGCAGCGCGCCGTAGTGGCGCTCGTTCAGGCGCCACGAGCGCTTCACCGGGATCCACATGCGATCGGCGGCATCCAGGGCGATGTTCGCGGTCTGGATCGCCCGGCTCAGCACCGACGTGTGCAGCACGTCGGGCAGGATGCCGGTCTCGGCGAGCAGCTCGCCGCCGCGCCGGGCCTCGGCCTCGCCCTGCTGTGACAGGCGCACGTCCACCCATCCGGTGAACAGGTTCAGCTGGTTCCACTCGCTCTGCCCATGGCGCAGCAGGATCAGGGTGTAGGTCATGCCCACCATGCTAGCGGCGGCGGATTCGCGCCGAGTTCCGGCCTGGGATGATGGAGACCATGGTGCGCGGACACGTCGGGCAGATCACCCGCGGCACGACGGGCACCAACCGGCTGCGTCGCGTGGACCGCTGGATCGCGCGGCATCACGTGCTGCGCCGGGCCGACGCGCACCCGCTCGTCGTCGACCTCGGGTACGGGGCGAGCGCGGTGACGGCGCTGGAGCTGTGGTCGCGCCTCGCGGTCGTCCGGCCGGATGCCGAGGTGCTGGGGCTGGAGATCGACCCCGCCCGCGTGATCCGGGCGACCAAGCAGCTCGAGACGGTGCGTTCGGGCACGACCGGATTCGCGCCCGGCGCCGCGGTCTCGTTCGCCCGCGGGGGCTTCGAGATTCCGGCATCCCGCCGCCCCGCCGTGATCCGGGCGTTCAACGTGCTCCGTCAGTATGACGAGACCGACGTCGACGACGCCTGGAGGCGCATGGCATCCCGGCTGACCGCGCACGGGATGCTCGTGGAGGGCACATGCGACGAGATCGGCCGCGTGTCGACCTGGATCGAGATCGGTCCTGATGCCGCGGCCCGCACTCTGACGATCTCGCTGCGGCTCGACGGGCTGGAGCAGCCGTCGATCGCGGCCGAGCGCCTGCCGAAGGCGCTGATCCACCGCAACGTGCCGGGCGAGGGCGTGTACGCCCTGCTGCGTGCGCTCGACGCCGAATGGGAGCGCGCCTCGGTCGTGGCGCCGTTCGGTCCGGTCCACCGCTGGCGGACGGCGCTGCGCGCGATGGCCGACGCCGGGTGTCCCGTGCTCCACCACTCGCGCTGGCGCCTGGGCGAGGTCACCGTGCCGTGGGACCTCGTCCGGCCGCTCTGACCCGCGGCCGCACCGGTCGTTGAGCGAACGCAGCGAGACGAAACGCCGACCCTCACAGGATTCCCGTTTCGTCTCGGGCGCGCACGCGCGGCCTCGCTCAACGACCGGGAGTCGGCACCGCCGTCGTCGTCATCACCAGCAGCTGCGGGTCCGACAGGTCCAGGTGCACTGTGACGGCGGAGAACGCGGCCAGCGAGTCGACGTGCGTGCCGCCGCAGAGGATGCGCGCCTCGCCTCCGGGCAGGGTGCAGCACCACGTGCGCCGGTCGGTGACCTCGGGGCCGTCGACCTCGATGCGGCTCACGGCGGCAGCACCGCGCGCCACCCAGCCGGCGAGGGTCGCGTTGATCGCGTCCTGCCGCTCCGCGACGGACGCGGCGAGGCCCTCGGTGTCGAAGCCCGCCTTGCGCAGGCTCTTGCCGAGCCGGTACTCGTCCACGCTGCCGTCGGCCACGATGCGGCTCGACTGGTTCGCACGGGCGTCGAACGCCGGCGCGCCGAGCGCGTCCGCCCCGGCATCCTTGCGCCACAGGCCGGCGAGCGCCGCGTCCAGGGCCAGGGATGCCAGGTGGCACGCGCTGTGCCCGCGCGACAGACCCGCGCGCCGGTCCCGGTCCACCGCGGCGGTCACGACGGCGCCCTCCGCGAGCCACGTCGGCACAGCGGCCTCCGCGAGGCGGTGGGCGACCAGCCACGTCCACCCCTCGGTTCCGCGGCGCACGGGGATGTCGGCGCCGACGAAGAAGGCGCCCTCGTCCGACAGCGCGGCCATCACCGTGTCCACGACCTCGACGGACTGCCCGTCGGTCTGCAGCCGGCCGGTGTCGCCGGGCTGGTCGGGCCAGGTGTGGTCCACCGGATGGAACGGGGTCTCGTCGAGCACGACCAGGGCGCCGCCCGCGGCATCCGTCGCGCGCATGACGGTCGCGACCCCGTCGGTCGCGCCGGCGGGGAAGGTGATGCGGGTCGCCGTGAGCTGCGCGGTGCTCACGCGGTGACCACCTGGGCGGTGCCGGGAGCGGCATCCGGACCCATCTCGTCCGCGATGCGGTTCGCCTCCTCGATGAGGGTGGCGACGATCTCGGACTCCGGCACCGTCTTGATGACCTGGCCCTTCACGAAGATCTGGCCCTTGCCGTTGCCCGAGGCGACGCCGAGGTCGGCCTCCCGGGCCTCGCCCGGGCCGTTCACGACGCAGCCCATGACCGCGACGCGCAGCGGGACCGTCATGTCCTTGAGGCCCTCGGTGACGGCGTCGGCGAGAGAGTACACGTCGACCTGCGCGCGGCCGCACGAGGGGCACGAGACGATCTCCAGCTTGCGCTCGCGCAGGTTCAGCGACTGCAGGATCTGGTGGCCGACCTTCACCTCCTCGGCGGGCGGCGCGGACAGCGAGACGCGGATGGTGTCGCCGATGCCCTCCGCGAGCAGGATGCCGAAGGCCGTCGCCGACTTGATCGTGCCCTGGAACGCGGGACCCGCCTCGGTGACCCCGAGGTGCAGCGGCCAGTCGCCCATCGCGGCGAGCAGGCGGTACGCCTTCACCATGACGATCGGGTCGTTGTGCTTGACCGAGATCTTGAAGTCGTGGAAGTCGTGCTCCTCGAACAGGGAGGCCTCCCAGCGCGCGCTCTCCGCGAGGGCCTCCGGCGTCGCCTTGCCGTACTTCTCCAGCAGGCGCTTGTCGAGCGAGCCCGCGTTCACGCCGATGCGCAGCGAGATGCCCGCGGCCTTCGCGGCGGCCGCGATCTCGCCCACCTTGTCGTCGAACTGCCGGATGTTGCCGGGGTTCACGCGCACCGCAGCGCAGCCCGCGTCGATGGCCTGGAACACGTACTTCGGCTGGAAGTGGATGTCCGCGATCACCGGGATCTGACTCTTCGCAGCGATGATCGGCAGGGCGTCGGCGTCGTCCTGCGACGGCACCGCGACGCGCACGATCTCGCAGCCGGATGCCGTCAGCTCGGCGATCTGCTGCAGGGTGGCGTTGATGTTCGTGGTGGGCGTGGTCGTCATCGACTGCACGCTGATCGGGGCATTCCCGCCCACCAGCACCTTTCCGACCCGGATCTGGCGGCTCTTGCGACGCGGGGCGAGGACTTCGGGGACGCTCGGCATCCCGAGATTCACGGCTGGCACGGGACCAAGCCTAATTCCCCCGCACCCGGCGGAGCCCGGATCGGCGGTCGGGTAGGTTGCCCGCACGACGGGCAGGTGGCTCGCCTGACGGGCATCCCTCGTTTCGAACGAGGAGATCTGACGGAACGCGGATGCTGCGGGCTGGTTCGCACCGCATTTCGTCCCTCGCCCTCGTTCTGAACGAGGACCGCACGTCCGGCACCGGGAGAGGCGTCCACTGCCGGTCTGCTAGTCTTCCGGCATGCACGTGAACCGCACCTGGTGGCGCGCCCGCTGAGGCAGGGTGCCCCGAGACCACGCGCGTTCGCGTCTCCAGACCGCCCTGTGGCGGTCTCTCTTTTTGCGACGACCGCCTGACCCGAAGAAAGGCCGGCGATGACCGCTTCGCTTCTCGAGCTGATCGCAGACCGTCCGTCGTTCGCGCTGCTCGCCCGTGACGCCGACACCGTCGAGGTGCTGCTCGGCGACGTCACCGACGTGGATCTCCTCGCCGACATCCCGCTGACCGGCCCTTCGACAGGCTCAGGGGCCGGGGAGACAGGCTCAGGGGCCGACGCCGACACCCCGCGCGAGGTGCTCGCCCTGGTGCCGTACCGGCAGGTGCGCGAGCGCGGGTTCGCCTGCCTCGACGACGGCGCCCCGCTGCGGTGCCTCGTGGTGGACGAGCACGTGGCCGTCGACCGGGAAGCCGCGATCGCCCAGCTGCCGACCGAGCCGATCCCGCTCGCGGACGCCGGATTCGACCTGTCCGACGAGGAGTACGCGACGATCGTGCGGCGGGTCATCGCCGACGAGATCGGTCGGGGCGAGGGCGCAAACTTCGTCATCCGGCGCGACTTCACTGCGGGCGTCGACGCCGACCCGGTGACAGCCGGGCTCACCTGGTTCCGGGCCCTCCTCCAGCACGAGCGCGGCGCGTACTGGACCTTCCTCGTGGTCACGCCGGGGCACATCGCCGTCGGCGCGAGCCCGGAGGCGCACGTGGTCGCGCGCGACGGCATCGTGACGATGAACCCGATCTCGGGCACGTTCCGCCACCCCGCCGGCGGCTCCACCGTCGAGACGCTGAGCGACTTCCTCCGGTCGACCAAGGAGACCGAGGAGCTGTTCATGGTGGTCGACGAGGAGCTCAAGATGATGAGCGCCGTGTGCTCGGACGGGGGTCGCATCACCGGTCCGCACCTCAAGGAGATGTCGCGGCTCACCCACACCGAGTACATGCTGCGCGGGCGCAGCCGTCTCGATCCGCGCGACATCCTGCGCGAGACGATGTTCGCCCCCACGGTCACCGGCTCCCCCATGCAGAACGCATGCACCGTCATCCAGCGCCACGAGAAGGCTCCGCGCGGGTACTACTCCGGCGTGGCGGCGCTGTTCACGCCGCGCGCCCTTCGACAAGCTCAGGGACCGGAGGGACAAGCTCAGGGAGCCGAGGGACACGCTCAGGGACCGGGGGGACAAGCTCAGGGACCCGAGGGACACGCTCAGGGACCCGAGGGACAAGCTCAGGGACCGGAGGGACAAGCTCAGGGACCCGAGGGACAAGCTCAGGGACCGGGGGGATGGCCCGAGCCGACCCACGACCTGGATGCCCCGATCCTCATCCGCACCGCCTACCTCGTGGACGGGCGTCTGCGGGTGCCGGTGGGCGCGACCCTCGTGCGCCACTCCGATCCGGACGGCGAGGTGGGTGAGACCCACGGCAAGGCGGCGGGCGTGCTGGGCGCGATCGGCGCGGTGCCCCGCGACGGCGACGACGCGGATGCTCCCGCAGCGCCCCGCCCGCAGCTCGCGTCCGACCCGGAGATCGCGGAGCTGCTGGCATCCCGCAACTCCCGCCTCGCCCCGTTCTGGCTCAACCCGCAGGGCTCGGACGGCCCCGGTCCTCTCACCGGGCGCAGCGCGCTCGTGGTGGACGCGGAGGACCGCTTCACCACGATGCTCGCCCATCAGCTGCACCACCTCGGCCTCGACGTGCGGATCCGGCCGTGGAGCGAGGTCACCGACGCCGACATCGATGACGCCGAGCTCGTCGTCGCGGGCCCGGGCCCGGGCGACCCCCGCGACCCGCAGAGCACCCGCATGCGGCGGATGCGGGAAGTCGTGGCCCGGCGGATGGATGCCGGCGCTCCCCTGCTGGCGGTGTGTCTCAGCCATCAGATCCTCGCGGACCGCCTCGGCATCGACCTCGTGCCGCTCGCTTCGCCGCACCAGGGTCTGCAGAAGACGGTGCCGGTGTTCGGCGAGGACGTCTCGATCGGCTTCTACAACACGTTCACCGCGCACGTCGAGCCCGGGACCGCAACGGTCGGGCCCGCCGAGGTGGCATCCGACCCGCAGGCAGGGGACGTGTATGCGCTGCGCGGGCCGCGGTTCGCGTCGGTGCAGGGGCACCTCGAGTCGATCCTGTCGCGCGACGGCCTGCAGACTCTGCAGCGCCTCGCCGAGCACGCCCTGCGCTGACGAGACCCAGGCGGGGGCTACGGGTTCAGCAGGCTGATCGGGTTCACGAGGTCGGCGAGGATGAGCACACCGCCCATCACCACCAGGAGCACCACCACCACGAACGTGGCCGGTACGAGCCGGGTGGCATCCACGGGCTTCGGCGGCCGGCGCCGGAACAGCTTCGCCCAGGCGCGCTTGACGCCGTCCCACAGCGCGACCACGACGTGCCCGCCGTCCAGCGGAAGCAGCGGCACCAGGTTGAAGACGAACAGCGCGATGTTGAGCGACGCGAGCAGGCTCAGGAATCCCGCGATGCGGTTCGACACCGGGACGTCCGCGGATGCCACCTCGCCGGCGAGCACGCCGGCGCCGACGATCGACATCGGGCTGTCCGCCGAGCGCTGTCCGCCGGTGAACACCGTGACCGCCGTGTCGTACACCTTCACCGGCATCTGCCAGATGAGCCCGGCGACCTGCGCGACGTTCTGGAACGCAGCCTCGGGGCCCGCAGACAGCGACTGACGCCGGATGGCCGAGGTCGGTGCGATGCCGACGAATCCGACGTTCTCGGTCTTGACGGATCCGTCGGCGTTGTGCTGCGCGATGCCCTGCGCGTCGACGACCTGGCGCTGGGCGAGCATCGGGGTGACTTCGAGGGTCACACGTTGCCCGCCGCGGTCGACCACGAACGCGAGCTGCCGGTTCGGCGACTTCTGGATGATGCCGGAGGCCTGGGCGAACGACGTGATCGCGGTGCCGTCGATGGACACGATCGTGTCGCCGGGCTTGATCCCGGCCTGCGCGGCGGGGGCCGCAGGATCGCTCGCCTGGCACGTGGTGCGGCTCGCGGACGCCGGCAGCACGCACTGGCTCACCGAGGAGACGGTGGTGGTCGCGGTCGCCACGCCGAAGCCGCTGAAGACGACGGTGAACAGCACGATCGCCAGCAGCAGGTTCATGATCGGACCGCCGAGCATGATGATGACGCGCTTGAACACCGGCAGCTTGTAGAACACGCGGTCGTCGTCGCCCGCGCCGATGGTCTCGTCGTTGGTGGCGCGGGCGTCCTGCACCATCGTGGCGAAGAAGCCGCCGCCCGCGCGCCCGTCGCCGGTGGCCTTCGGGGACGGCGGGTACATGCCCGCCATCGAGATGTAGCCGCCCAGCGGGATCGCCTTGACGCCGTATTCGGTCTCGCCACGCCGCCTTGACCACAGCGTGGGGCCGAATCCGATCATGTACTGGCCGACGCGCACGCCGAAGAGCTTCGCCGGGGTGAGATGGCCGAGCTCGTGCAGTGCGATGGACACGGCAAGGCCCACTACCATGAGGATGATCCCGATGATGAAGGCGATGACTGTCACCCCTCCAGGGTACGTGGGAGGGCTTTGAGTGGGCCGAGCACCTAGGCTGAAGCGGATGCGACCGGTGACGAAGAGACAGGCGCGGGCTCTCCGCGCGGTCGCCGCGTCGGCGCTGACCACCCTCCTCGCGGCCACGGCGCACACGCTCGGCGGCGGCGGGGCGCCCGCACCGGGGGTCCTGGTGGTCGCGACGCTCCTGGCGATGCCGGTAGCCCTCGCCGTGAGCGGCCGCGGTGCGAACGTCGTCCGCACCGCCCTCGCCGTCGTCGGGGCACAGGCCGTCTACCATGTCGTGTTCGCGGTGTTCGGCATGTCGGTCGGGTTCAGCGCTCCGGCGATGCAGCACATGCACGCCGTGCCGGTCGTTTCGCCGGCCACCACCGCATCCGGCATGAGCGGCGATGCACTGATGGGTCTGCTGCAGCCGGGGATGCTGGCCATGCACGCCGTAGCGGCGATCGTCACCACCGCGATGCTCGCGCACGGCGAGCGCCTCTTGCACGCGATCGCCGGCGCCGTGTGGCCCCGGCTGCTGCGCCGGATGCTCCGTCCCCGCCCGGCCGGGGCGACGCCGCCGATCGTGGCCCGCCGGGTCGCATGCGCCGAGCGGCATGTGTTCGCGAGGGTGCGGCGACGGGGTCCACCGGCCGTCTGCTGACGACGTCTCCCCCGCAGGGGGACGTCGTCCCGCGACGTCCTTGGAAGCTCCGGATGCCCCGCACCCGCGGGTTCCGGTCGTGCGCGCGGCCTCCGCGTCGCCGTGCACGAAGAACACGAGAGATCCTCATGAACCGCACTCTTCTGCGTCCGTCCCC
>DATMTQ010000174.1:0-12919 GCA_035564095.1 Microbacterium sp.
CGCGACGCGCTGCCGCTGCCCGCCGGACAGGCTCTTGGGCAGGGCGTTCAGCTGCCTCTCGTCGAGTCCGACGAGCTCGCCGAGCTCGCGCACGCGCGCCTTGGTGGCATCCCGGCCCAGCCGGAAGTGCACGCCGATGACCTCGGCCAGGCAGTCGCCGATGCGCTGCCGGCGATCGAGGGAAGTGTAAGGATCCTGGAACACGATCTGGATGTTGCGGCCGCGCTCGCGCAGCGCGCGCACCCCGTGCGCCGGGTGGGTGCGGTCCTCCCCGCGGAAGCGGATGCTGCCCGACGTGGGTGTCTCCAGGCCGATGATCATGCGCGCCGTGGTGGTCTTGCCCGACCCGGATTCGCCGACGATGCCCATGGCACCGCCCTGCTCCAGATCGAAGGTGACCCCCGCGACGGCGGTGGCCTGGTTGCGGCCGTGCCCGAAGACCTTCGTCAGGTCCTGGACACTCAACAGGGTGTTGCTCACGACTGGGCCTCCTCGACGATCTCGACGGGTTCGACGGGTTCGAACAGCTTTCCGCGCAGCTCGGGCATCCGCCGGCATCGGCTGAGGCCCTGCGGCACTCCCCCGGTGACGGCGGCGATGGACAGGAGCGGCGGGGTCTGCTCGCGGCACTCGTCCTGCACGAACCGGCAGCGCGGCGCGAACGGGCAGCCGACCGGCGCCTCGTACGCGGTCGTCGGGTGCCCGGGGATGGCCGGGAGGCGGTCGACGCGGCGGTCGATCTCCGGGCGAGCCTGCATGAGCGCCGCGGTGTACGGATGCAGCGGGTCGTGCGCGAGGGAGCGCGACGCCTGGTGCTCGAGCACCTGCCCGGCGTAGAGCACCATCGTGTCGTCGCACACCGCGCCGGCGAGCTCGAGGTCGTGCGTGATGAACACCATCGCCAGGCCGTACTCCTGCTGCATGCGCCGCAGGATCGCCATGACCTCGGCCTGGGTGGTGACATCCAGTGCCGTCGTCGGCTCGTCGGCGAGGATGAGCCGCGGCCGCACCGCCACCGCGGCGGCGATCATCACGCGCTGCAGCAGCCCGCCGGACAGCTCGTGCGGATACTGGCGCAGACGGCGCTCGGGATCCTGGATGCCCACCTCGGCGAGCAGGGACGTCGCCTTCTGCGTCGCGGCCTGCTTCGACATGCGGTCGTTCGTGCGCAGCGCCTCGGTGAGGAAGTCGCCGATCCGACGCACGGGATTGGTGTAGGCACGGGCATCCTGGAAGATCATCGCCACGTCCCGGGCACGGTAGGCGCGCAGAGCCTCGCCCTTGAGCGCGTACACCTCCGTGCCGTCGAACCGCACCGAGCCGGTGACGTGCGCACCGTCCGGCAGCAGCCGGTCGAGCGTGCGGACCGTCATCGACTTGCCCGAGCCCGACTCGCCGACGATGCCGAGTGTGCGGCCCTCCTCGACCTGGAACGACACGTCTCGCAGCACCGTGCGGTACTCGCCCTGGACGGGAAGCTTCACGGCGAGGTCCTGGACCTCCAGCAGGGGCGCGGTCATGCGCGTGCCTCCGCCCGCTCGTTGAGCCGGTCGCCGAGCACGTTGACCGAGGCGACGACCAGCACGATGACCGCCGAGGCCCACAGTGCCTCCAGCGGGGCTCCCTGCAGCACACCGGCCATGCCGGTGCCCACCATGGCGCCCCAGTCGGGGGTCGGCGGCTGCACGCCGAGGCCGATGAACGACAGGCCGGCGAGGTCCATCAGGGCGAAGCCGAACGAGATGGTGGCGTTCGCGACGATGAGGCCGCCGACGTTGGGCAGGATGTGCCGGGTCGAGATGACGAGGCCCCGGACGCCCTGCACCCGCAGGGCCGCGACGTAAGGCAGGGTGCGCTCCCGGAGGGCGGCGGAGCGCACGATGCGCGCGATGTACGGGACGTACGCGATCGACAGAGCGGCCACCGCGGCGGTGAGTCCGGCGCCGAACAGCGCGGTCGCGAGGATCGCGAGCAGCAGGCCGGGGAAGGCGAAGATCGCGTCGATCACCCGGACGGTGAGCTGGTCGTACCAGCCGCCGAACCAGACGGCGGCGAGCGCCAGGATGACGCCGAGCACGGTCGAGACCAGCACGACGAGGGCGGGCCCGATGAGCGCGGTGCGCGATCCCGTGATGATGCGGGCGAGCAGATCGCGCCCGTTGCCGTCGGCTCCGAGCGGGTGGGCGGCGGTGGGGCCCTGGTAGGCCGCGGACAGGTCGACGGCGTTCGGGTCGACGCGGTACAGCAGCGGCCCGATCAAGGCCATGAGCAGGATGACTCCGAGGATGCCGAGGGCCACCCAGGTGCCCACGCTCAGTCCCTGGGCGCGGCGCATCCTCTTCTCGCTCTCCTGAAGCAGGCGGGCGTCGGCGGCGGCGACGGTCATGACCCGCTCCTTCCGGTGGACACGCGCGGATCCAGCAGCGTGTAGGCGAGGTCGATGAGGGTGTTCAGCACGATGAACGCGGCGACGTAGACGAGACAGATCGCCTGCACGACCGGGAAGTCCTTCTGCTGGACGCTGGAGACGAGGAGCTGACCGAGGCCGCCGAGCTGGAACACCTGCTCGATCACGACGGATCCCGCGATGAGGCCGGCGATCGTGAGGCCGGCGACGGTGAGCACCGGCATGGCGGCGTTGCGGATCACGTGCCGACGCACGATGACGCTGCCCGGCAGGCCGCGGCTCTTCGCGGTCTGCACGTGGTCGCT
This sequence comes from Microbacterium sp., assembly GCA_035564095.1. Taxonomy (GTDB): domain Bacteria; phylum Actinomycetota; class Actinomycetes; order Actinomycetales; family Microbacteriaceae; genus Microbacterium. The sequence goes on from DATMTQ010000174.1 coordinate 2,713, forward strand.
GCCGAGCTCGGCCCGGATCGCGCCCTGCGCGAGACGGGCGACGAACGCGACCGAGGCGATCGCCAGGGCGACGGCGGGAAGCACCATGTGGTAGACGGCATCCCCGCCCGGGGCGCCCGCGCCGAACACCGGGAACCAGCCCAGGGTCACCGCGAACACCGAGATCAGCACGACCGCGGCCACGAAGGTCGGCACCGCCATGATCGCCGTGGCCCCGGCCATCGCGGAGCGCGACAGCCAGCCCGGCTTCAGGCCCGCGTACAGGCCGATCGCGAGACCCGCGACGAGCACGACGACCGCCGCCATCGCCACGAGCAGCACCGTGGTGCCGGAGCGGCCCGCGACCATCTGCGAGACGGGCACGTGGTAGATGATCGAGGTGCCGAAGTCGCCGTGCACGGCCCCGCCCAGCCAGCGCAGGTACTGCAGCGGGATCGGGTCGTTCAGGTGGTACTCCGCGGCGAGCTGCGCCTTCGCGGCCGCGGTCATGGTGCGACCGTGCGTGAGGAAGGTCAGCGGCGAGCCGGGGGCCGCGTAGAGGGCGCCGAACACGACGACGCTCGCGATGAGCAGCGTCGCGAGCAGGCCGAGGATGCGCCCGCCGATGAATCTCGTCATCGGCCAGGCACCCGCGCCCCGCGCTTTGCGGGTCGCGATGACGGTGGTGGTGGTCACGCGTCAGCCTCCTTGCTGTTGCGTTCGAGCTGAGGGTCGGGGACCTCAGCGGGTGTGGACTGTGCGGCCCCCCAGCACGGTGCGGGTCACCGACGCCTGCAGCAGCTCGTCGGGTGCGAGCTGCGTGATGTCCCGGTCCAGCACGATGAAGTCGGCGCTGAGTCCGGCGGCGATGCGGCCGTAGCGGTGCTCCGCACGGCTGGCGCGGGCGGCATCCCGCGTAGCGTGCTCGATGGACTGGATGAGCGGGACCGCGAACTGCGGCGTGTTCGCCGGCAGCGACGGGTCGAGGGCGGAGCGCCGGGTCGCGGCGACGAACATGTTGGGCAGGGGGTCGAAATCGGCGGTCGGCGAGTCGGTGCCGAACACCAGCGGTGCGCCGGCATCCACCATCTCGGTCCACGGGAACCCGTAGTCGATGCGGGATGCGTCGCCGAGCCTGGCGCGCCAGTTCGCCTGGATGGCGGGGTCGGCGTGCACGGGCTGCATGCTCGCGGTGATGCCGAGGGCGGCGAGCCGGTCGATGTCGGCGCGGTCGACGACCTCGAGGTGCTCGATGCGGTGCCGCCGCGCGATCGGGCCGTTGGCGGCGACCGCGGCCTCGACCGCGGCGATGCCGATGCGCACGGCCTCGTCGCCGATCGCGTGCATGGCGACCTGGAGGCCGGCGGCGTCCGCGGCCACGACGACGGGCGCAAGCTCCTCGAGGCTCCAGATCGGGGCGGCGATGGAGCCGTCCGCATAGGGGAATCCGATGGCCGCGGTGCAGCCGTCGACGGTGCCGTCGATCATCACCTTGATGCCGATGACCCGCAGCAGATCGCCCGTGTATGCGGCGGCGAGCGCCTTCACCTCTTCGACCTGGGCGAGGTTCTCGGCCTCGGAGCCGGTGGGCTGCACGCGCCAGTGCGCGGCGATGCGCGCGGTGAGCGTGCCCTCCTGCTCGGCGCGCTCCAGAGCGGCCAGGTCCGCGGGGTTCATCGCCATGTCCGTCGCGGCTGTGACCCCGCGCTCGCGGTACCCGGCGAGCACGGCCTGCAGGTGGGCGTCGCGGGTGGCATCGGTCACCTGCGCGTCGAGGAACGGCCAGACGTACCGGTGCATCGCGGTCTCGTCGATGTATCCGGTGGCGGTGCCGTCGGCGTCGCGGTGGATGGTGCCGCCGGGCGTTTCCGGCGTCTCGTCGGTGATGCCGCACTCGACGAGCGCCGCCGTGTTCAGCCAGATCGAGTGGAAGTCGTACGCCTGCACGTAGACGGGACGCCCGGGCATGATCTCGTCAAGCAGTCGCCGGTGGGGAACGCCGCCGGGCACCGCGCCGTGCTGGAACCCGTGGGCGCGCACGCGGGGCGCCGCCGGGTCGGCCGCGGCCCCGGCGATGACGCGCCGCTGGATCTCCTCGAGCGTGTCGGCGCCCCAGAGGTCCACGAAGGATGCCACCTCGCCGGTGCCGACCACGTGGGCGTGCCCGTCGACGAAGCCGGGCAGCACCAGGGCGCCGCCGAGGTCGTCGGTCGAGGCATCCGGCCCCGCCAGGCGACGAGCGGTCTCGGCGTTCCCGACGTACAGGAAGCGGTCGCCGTCGACGACGAGTGCGTCGGCGAATCGGCGGTCGTCCGCGGTGAAGATGCGCGCGTTCTGGATGATGTGCCTCGGCATGCCCCGTCCTTCCGGTCTCGGCGTTGAGCCCAGGCCAGTGTGCACGATCCGCAGGGTATCTGTCAATGCTATTGACTATTCGTGACAAGGGCGCGTGATCGATGCGCTCGGACGCGAGCACGGCATCAGCTCGGTGCCCGCGCGCCCCGCGGCGACATCCGCCACTGAGGCGAGTCACCGCTCTGCGGCAGGGCGGGATGCCGCGCGTCAGTCCGCGTCTTCGGGCGGGGCGGCGACCTCCATCAGCTGCTCGCTGCGCACCACGACGGCGAGCGCGGCGTCGCCTGCGGCATCCGGCCGGTGCTCGGCGATCGCCTGCAGCAGCGACTCGTGCTCATCGGCGGGCGTCCCGTCGATCAGCATGGACGGCGCCGCGTTGCTGAGCACGGCGGTGTGCAGCGACGCGTCGAAGCTCGCGTAGATGCCCGCGAGCAGGGCGTTGTGGGATGCCGCCACCACGCCGATGTGGAACGCGACGTCGTGCCGGGTGAACGCCGCCGCGTCGCCGCGCTGCGCCGCCGCGCTGCGGGCGCGCAGCTGCGCCGTGAGATGCGCGACGTCGTCCTCGGTGCGGTTGCGGGCGGCCTCGCGTGCGGCGAGCGCATCGAGGGCCTGACGCACGCGCATGACCTCTCGCGCATCGGCGCCGGTGAGGGCGCGGCGCAGCGCGACCTGCGTGGGATCCTTCGCGACGACGTAGGTGCCGTCGCCCTGCCGGGTCTCCAGCAGTCCCAGCTGCACGAGCGAGCGGACGCCCTCCCGCACCGAGGATCGGCTCACGCCGAGCTGGGCGACGAGTTCCGCCTCCGTGGGGATGCGGTCATCGATGTCCCACTCCCCCGTCGCGATCTGGGTCTGGAGCGCGCTGACGACTGTGTCTACGAGCGATCGCCGCTCGATCGGTTTCATGCTTGCCATTCTCGTCCTCGAGTGATGTATGGTGATCATACGTCAGACATCTGATGTTCAATGACGAACACACAGAAATCGGCATCGAAGCCGAAGAAGGGTCCCCCATGGCAGCCGCACCCACCCCGCTCATCACCGCGGGACTCGTCGATGCGCACATCCATCCCGACAAATCGAGCTGGTCGGACCCCTGGATGAAGCGTCGCCCCGCGGCGGACCTCGCCGACCTCATCGGCAACAACGTCAAGGCTCTGAGCGAGTACACGCACTCCGTCGAGGAGCGCGCCTTCGCGCTGCTCAGCCACGCGCACCGCAACGGCACCCTCGCCATGCGCGCGCACGTGGACATCGGCCCCGAGGTCGCGCTCGCCAACATCGAGGGCGTGCGCGCGGCCGCCGAGCGCATCCCCTCGCTCGACGTCCAGATCGTCTGCTTCCCCCAGTTCGGCCTGCTCACCAACCCGGGCACCGCCGACCTGATGGCGGCATCCCTGCACGCGGGCGCCGACATCGTCGGCGGCATCGACCCGGTCGGGCTCGAGAACGACCTGCACGGGCACCTCGACACCGTGTTCGGCATGGCGCAGGCCGCGGGTCGCGACCTCGACATCCACCTGCACGACGGCGGCGAACAGGGCCTCGCCGAGATCCGCGAGATCGCCGCGCGCACCCGAGCCGCCGGCATGCAGGGGCGCGTCACCATCCCGCACGCCTTCGCCCTGTGCGACAGCTCTCTGCCGAGTCTGCGCGAGACCCTCGACGCCGTCGCGGACGCGCAGGTGTGGATCGCCACATGCGCCCTCGGCCCCGACCCGGTGCCCGACCTGGCACTGCTCGAGGCCCACGGCGTGCAGGTCGCCGCCGGCTCCGACGGCGTGCGCGACAGCTGGAGCCCGTTCGGCACCGGCTCCATGGTCGACCGTGCGCACCTGCTCGGCTACCGCACCGGCGCCATCACCGACTCCGACCTCGAACGCTGCTGGCGCATCGCGACGCTCGAGGGCGCCCGGATGCTCGGCATCGCCGACATCGCCTGCGACGCGACGGCCACGAGCCCGACCCGTCTCGAGTTCGACGCGCCGACGATCGCACAGCTCGTCGTCGACCGTCCCGCACCCGCCCGCGTCGTGCGCCATGGCCACGACATCCGCTGACCCTCACCTCCCACCAACCCACCCGACCACACAGCACACAGGAGTTCTCGTGGTTTCCAAGCTCACCAAAGCCGGCATCGCGGTCGTCGCGATCGCAGGCCTCGCCCTCACCGGCTGCGCGGGCAAGTCCCCGGCATCCGCCCCCTCGGCCACGGCCGTCAACATGGACGATCTGGCGGCCGGTACCCCCGCCGGGACGACCGAGCTCGCCAACGTCAACTGGAACCTGCCGTACGAGCCCTCGTCGATCGACCCGCAGTTCACGTGGAACTACGCGGAGAACACGGCCACGGCGAACCTGTGCGAGAGCCTCCTGCGCATGAAGCCGGACCTGTCCACGGAGCCGGGGCTCGCCACGGCCGTGCAGACCTCCAGCGACGACAAGACGATCGTCTACACGATCCGCCCGAACGTGAAGTTCTGGGACGGCAAGACGATGACCGCCCAGGATGTCGCCTACTCACTGGAGCGCCAGGTCGGCCCGAACGCCAAGACCTACTGGTCCGACTACTTCAAGAACGTCGTGTCCGTGAAGGCCACCGGCGCCCTGCAGGTGACCGTCGCCCTCAAGCAGCCCGACGTGCTGTTCACGCAGGCGATGGCCTCCGCCGCCGGCGCCATCGTCGAGAAGGCCGCCGCCATCAAGGGCGGCCAGGCGTTCGGCACCCCGACGGGCGGCGTCATGTGCACCGGCCCGTTCGAATTCGGCTCGTGGAGCTCCGGCAAGAACCTCACGATCGAGCGCAACGACCACTACTGGGACTCGTCGGTCAAGCCCAAGGTGAAGCAGATCACCTTCAGCTTCATCGCCGACGAGTCGACCGCGGTCAATGCGCTTCGCAGCGGCAACGTCGACGGCCAGTCCTTCTACCTGCCGCCGGCCGGCCTGCCGCAGCTCGAGAAGAGCAGCAGCGTGACCACCACGTTCGGCAAGTCGTTCGTGTTCTGGACGCTCGCCGCGATCAACCCTGACGGAGCCATGGGCGACCAGAAGATCCGTGAGGCCCTGTCGCTCGCGATCGACCGCACCGCCCTGACCAAGGTCGTCTTCCAGGGCGCCGGCATCCCCGCGCCGACCCTCGCCGGCCCCGCCACGTGGGGCTACGCGAAGGACACGTTCGCCGCCGCGTACAAGGGCTTCAGCGTCTCGCCGGACATGGCCAAGGCCAAGAAGCTCGTCGAGGAGGCCGGGTCGCCCAAGACCCCGATCGTCCTGGCCGTGCAGGGCAGCTCCGCCGTGCACGAGCAGACCGCCAGCCTCATCCAGGCCGCCGGGCAGGCGATCGGCCTGAACGTGCAGACCAAGGTGATCCCGGTCGAGCAGTTCGGCAACCTGTACTTCGACAAGACCGCGCGCAAGGGCCTCGACGGCTTCTTCACGACGAACTACTCGGACTTCGCCGACCCGCTGAACATCTACAGCTTCTTCCAGTCGGGCAACAGCCACGACTACATCGACTGGAACGACGCCGACTCCGAGATCGCCCTGGCTCTGCAGACCACCGATGAGACGCAGCGCGCGAACCTGACGGTGGAGATCCAGAAGAAGGTCACCGCGGGCCTGCCGTGGATCCCGCTGGCGTTCGAGCCGACCACCCTCATCCAGAACAAGCGCATCTCCGGCGCGACGGCATCCTTCGCCTACCTGTACGGCCCCTGGGCCGCTGCACTCGGCGGCACCAAGTAAGAACGATGTCTCTCGGCTCTTACGTTCTGCGCCGTCTCGGGGGGCTGCTCCTGGTACTGCTGGTGACCTCGTTCCTCGTGTTCGGGTTGCTGTACCTGGCGCCGGGCAGCCCCCTGGCGTACATCCTCGGGCCACGCGGCGGAAGCCCTGCACAGGTTGCCGCCGTGACCCGGGAGTACCACCTCGACGATCCGTTCATCGTGCGATACGTCAGCTGGCTCGGCGACGTGCTGCACGGCGACCTCGGCTACTCGATCGTGTACCGGATGCCGGTGTCGAACCTCGTCGACTCCCGGGCCGGCACGACGATCGGACTGGTCGCCCTGTCGGCGATCATCATCGCGGTGGTGGGCATCGTCTTCGGCACCATCGCCGCGCTGCGCGGCGGCTGGATCGACCAGGTGATCTCGTCGCTCGCGGCGGTCGGTCTGTCCGCCCCGGTGTTCGTCATCGGCGTCGCCCTGATCAGCCTGTTCGCGGTCAGCCTCGGCTGGTTCCCGACGTTCGGCGTCGGCAGCGGCGGCTTCGACTCGCTCTGGCATCTGACGCTTCCCGCGATCACGCTGAGCGTGGCATCCGCGGCGTACCTGATCCGCATCACCAAGGCCGCCGTGAACGAAGAGCAGGTGCGCGAGCACGTGCAGACAGCCACGGTGCGCGGGCTCTCGTCGGGGGTCATCATCCGCCGGCACGTGCTGCGCAACGCCCTGATCCCCATCACCACGGTGCTGGGCCTGACCATCGCGACCCTCATCGCCGGGGCCGTCGTCGTCGAGAACGTGTTCGCGCTCGACGGGCTCGGCTCCCTACTGGTGAAGGCGATCCTGCAGCGCGACTTCGCCGTCGTGCAGGCCGTGGTGCTGGTGCTGGTCGTCGCGTTCGTCGTGATCAACGCGATCGTGGACGTGCTGTACACGTTCATCGACCCGCGCATCTCGCTGGGGAGCAGGAAATGACCATGAAGACGACGACCCTCGCCGTCGCGAAGGATGCCGCGCAGCGCCGCACCCTGGTGTGGCGGCAGCGGTACATCGACCGGTTCGGCGTGCTCGGCAGCATCGCGTGCGCGATCCTCGTGATCATCGTGCTCGCCGCCGTGTTCGCCCCGTTCCTGGCCCCCTACGACCCGGACTACCCCGACCTGAACTACGCCCTGTCGGGCCCGGGCGCCGCGCACCTGCTCGGCGCGGACGCCCTGGGCCGCGACATCCTGTCCCGGCTCATGTACGGCGCGCGGATCACGCTCGTCGGACCGGCGCTCGTGATCCTGCTGTCGACCGTCGTCGGCACGATCCTGGCTCTCGTCGCCGCGTGGCGCGGCCGCAAGACGGATGCCGTCATCGTGTGGTTCCTGGACATCCTGTTCTCGGTGCCCGGCATCGTGTTCGGCCTCATCGCGGTGGCCCTGTGGGGCCCGAGCCTGTTCACGGTCGTGGGCGGCCTCGCCGTCGCGTACGTGCCGTACGTCGCCCGCGTGGTGCGCGGCGCCGCGCTGCGCGAGCGGAACATGCCGTACGTGGCGGCCGCCTGGCTGCAGGGGCACTCGGGCTTCGCGATCTCGACCACCCAGATCCTGCCGAACGTGCAGCCGATCGTCATCGCCCAGGCGGTGTCGTCGCTCGGGTTCGCGGTGATCGACCTGGCCGCCGTGTCGTTCCTCGGCCTCGGCGTGCAGCCGCCCGCCGCCGACCTCGGCCTCATGGTCAAGAGCGGCTTCGACTCCGCGCTGCGCGGGTACCCGGGCGAGGCGATCTACTCCGGCATCCTGATCGTGCTGATCGTCTGGTGCGTCACCGTCATCGGCGACCGCCTCCTGTCGAATGCGAGGGCCATGTGATGACTTCGACGAACTCAGTCACCGCGCCGCTTCTGAAGCTCGAGAACGTCACGGCGACGCTGGAGCTCAAGCGCAGCTCGCAGGTGCTGCTGAACGGCGTCTCGTTCGAGATCGCGCCGGGTGAGGCCCTGGGCCTCGTGGGCGAGTCGGGCTCGGGCAAGTCGCTGACCACGCGCGCCGTCACCCGGATGCTCGACCGGGCGTTCCGGGTGGAGGGCTCGATCACGTTCGACGGCAGGTCGGTGCTCGGCATGAACCAGCGGGCGCTGCGCCGCTACCGGCAGACCGACGTGGGCATGATCTTCCAGGACCCGCGCGCCCACATCAACCCGGTGCACACCGTCGGCGACTTCCTCACCGAGGCGCTCACCCGGGACCGGGGCGTGTCGCAGCGGGATGCCGACAAGCGCGCCGCGCAGCTGCTGGACGACGTCGGGGTGCGGGGTGCGCAGGCGCGTCTGCGGCAGTACCCGCACGAGCTGTCGGGCGGCCTGCTGCAGCGGGTCATGATCGCGAGCGTGCTGCTCGCGGAGCCGCGGCTCATCCTCGCCGACGAGCCCACCACGGCCCTGGACGTCACCGCCCAGTCCGACGTGATGGCCATCATCGAGGAGCAGCGCACGGCCCGCGGGATGTCGCTGCTGTTCATCACGCACGACCTGGAGCTGGCCGCGGCCTGCACCGACCGCATCGCGGTCATGTACGCCGGAGAGATCGTGGAGCAGGGCGCGCACGTGTACACCGCGCCGACGCATCCCTACACGATCGAGCTGCTGGGCGCTCGCCCGAGCATCGACGAGCGCGCCGAGCGCCTGCCGGTGCTCACCTACAACCGCGAGCTCCACGAACGACTGAAGGCGGAGGCCATGGCATGATCCCCACGGACACGAGCCCGATCATCGTCGCGAACAACCTGCGCAAGGTCTTCCCCGCCCCGCGCGGCGTGCACAAGGCCGAGCCGATCGTCGCGGTCGACGACGTCTCGTTCGAGCTGCACCCGGACGAGTGCCTCGCGATCGTCGGCGAGTCCGGCTCGGGCAAGACGACCGTGGCGCGGATGCTGGTGGGGCTGGAGACCCTCACCGGCGGCGAGCTCGCCGTCAACGGCGAGTCGCGGGCCAAAGGCGTGATGCGCCTGTCCGATCGGCGCCGCTGGGCCCGCGAGGTGCAGTACGTGTTCCAGGACCCGTACTCGTCGCTGAACGGCCGCCAGCGGATCGTCGACACGATCTCATCGTCGGTCGCCCTGCACGCCGAGGGGACGGGCCGGAGCGCCGGCAACGCGAAGAAGACCGCGCAGGACATCCTGCAGAGCGTCGGTCTCGGTCCCACGTTCTGGCAGAAGTTCCCGCACCAGCTCTCCGGCGGTCAGCGGCAGCGCGTCGCGATCGCCCGGGCGCTCGCCGCGAACCCGTCGGTGATCGTGCTCGACGAGGCCGTCGCCGCACTCGACGTGTCGATCCAGGCGCAGATCCTGAACCTGCTGAGCGACATCAAGAAGCACCGCAGGGTCAGCTACCTGTTCATCTCGCACGACCTGGCGGTGGTCAACCAGATCTCGGACCGCATGATCGTGATGGAGAACGGCCGAGTGGTGGATGCCGGTGTCACCTCCGACATCCTCGCCAACCCGGTCCAGCCGTACACCCGGGCGCTGCGGGCCGCGGTCCCGCGTCCGGGATGGAAGCCGGTGCGGCGGGAGAGGCTCGCCTCATGACGACGCTGCTGACCGCGGACCATGTGCTGATGAGCCGGGACGGCGCCCTCTCCCTTCTGCGGGCGGGTGCCGTCCTGGTGGACGGCGACGCCATCGCGTGGGTGGGCGCGGCATCCGACGCCCCCGCCGCCGACGAGCGCGTCGATCTCGGCCAGGCGCTGCTGATGCCGGGACTCATCGACCTCGAGGGCCTCGCCGACATCGACCATCTGCAGCTGGACTCGTGGGGCGGCGACGACTCGTCGCCGCATCTGCGCTGGTCGCGGGGGCACGCCTCGCAGCCGGTGAGCGCCCTGAGCGACGAGGACCGCACGATCATGCGGCGGTACGCGGTGGCGCAGCTGGCCCTGCACGGCGTGACGAGCTTCATGCCGATCGCGTCCGAGATCCACACCGCATGGGCCGAGACGCACGACGACCTCGTCGACATCGCCCACGCGGCGCAGGAGTTCGGCATCCGCGCCTTCCTCGGCCCGTCGTACCGCTCCGGCGTGCATTTCACCGACGACGACGGCAGCTCAGGCATCTTCTGGGACGCCGCGCGCGGGGAAGCCGGATTCGCCGACGCG
>DATMTQ010000175.1:0-2008 GCA_035564095.1 Microbacterium sp.
CTGCACGGGCCTGCCGACGAGCGGCCCGGTGCAGGCGGGCCTGCGCCCCGGCGCGGTCGCCCCGCCGGATTTCACGTTCACACCGCAGAAGCCGCAGGACGGAGCCTCGCCCGAGCAGATCGTGCAGGGCTTCATCGACGCGGGCTCCGGGCCGGAGGACAACTGGGCGACCGCACGCCTGTATCTCGCGCCCGGCTTCCGTGACAAGTGGGACCCCCGCGCGGGCGTCATCGTCGACGACCGCTCGCTGCGCCGCTATGCGAGCCCCAGCACCACTCGCGTGACGATGGACGTCACCCCGACCGCGAGCGTGGATGCCTCCGGCGCCTACACCCCGGCCGGCGGAGGGCAGACGCCGCTGCCGTTCACTCTGGTCAGAGTCGACAAGCAGTGGCGCATCGCCAAGGCGCCGCAGGGGGTCGTGCTCGGCGACGACCAGTTCGGCAGCGTCTACCGCCAGTACTCGCTGATGTACTACGACCCGACCTGGACGTATCTGGTGCCCGACGTGCGCTGGTTCCCGGCCACGAACGCGGTCACCCAGATCGCCAAGGAGCTGATCGACGGCAAGCCGAGCGCGTGGCTGTCCGGCGCCGTCGCGAGCGCCTTCCCGGACAACGTGGCCATGGACGTCCCGTCGGTCGCGGTGGACAGCGGGATCGCGCGCGTGCCGCTGTCCGGGGGCGCCCTGGCGGCACGGCAGACGACCCTCGACCGGATGCAGACCCAGCTGCAGGCGAGCCTCGCGACGGCCGGCGTGAACGACGTGTCCATGACGTCTGCCGGCACCACCCTGGCCGCGCACGCCCTGAGCACGGCGTCCACGCGCATCCCGGCGCAGCCGTTCGTCGACGCGGGCAGGCAGGTCGGTCTGCTGCAGTCCGACGGGAGCACCGTCGAGCCGATCGCGGGCATCTCGGAGCAGGTCGCGCGCGCGGCGCCGACGGCGATGCAGCTGTCGGCGGACCACGCCGTCGCTGCGCTGCGCGACGCCCACGGCGACGTGCAGCGCATCCCGGCGAAGGGGCAGGCCCTCATGCTCGACCGGCGCGGCGGGCTGATCGCGCCGCAACTCGACCCGCACGGGTACATCTGGAGCGTGCCCGCCGCCTCCCCGGCGGACGTGCGCGCCTACAACGCGGCGGGACGCGTGATCTCCGTGGCCGGCGCCTGGCCGGAGGCATCCCGCATCACCGCGATGGCGCTCTCCCGGGACGGCACGCGGCTGGCCGCGCTCGTCACGGCAGGCGGGCAGTCGCAGCTCGACATCGCGGCCATCGTCCGGGGTGCGCAGGGCGTGCCGCAGAGCCTCGGCCAGCCCATGACGGTGGCCACGCTCCCGGGGGCCGGCATCGACCTCACCTGGCTCGACGACACGACCCTGGGGGTGCTGGCGCACGACTCCGACGGGATCTCGGCGATCGCGCAGACCGTCGGCGGCTCCGGGTCGGCGACCGCGGCTCCGGCGGGAACCTCCACGATCGCGGGGTCCAGCGGCACCGTCGTGCGCGTGCGCACGAGCGACGGGTCGATGTACAACCAGCGCGGCTCGAACTGGGAGCTCGCCGCCGACGGCATCCGCGTGCTCGGCACGGTGCAGGGCATTCCCGGATAGCACGGTGCAGGGCATTCCCGGATAGCACGGTGCAAGGCATTCCCGGGTAGCACGCTCGTCCACAGGCGCGTGAGTCGGCGGGATCGTCCACAAGGCCTCCGACAGTCTGGTGCCGCTGCCCGCACGGCCGCACGATCGGGGGATGACGCAGCATCCCGCGCTCCGGGCCCGCGTCCGCCTCGTGGGCCGGGCGGCGGCGGAAGCCCTCGCACTGATCCTGCCCGTCCGCTGCGCCGGCTGCGCCACGGACGGGATCGCGCTGTGCGACGGATGCCGCGCGGCCCTGATCCCGCACGTGATGCGCCGGCCGGTCGCCGGCTTCGCCGTGCACGCAGGACTCGCCTTCACCGGGACGCGTGCCCGGGTCGTCCGTGCGCTGAAGGAGGAGGGGCG
>DATMTQ010000176.1:0-8543 GCA_035564095.1 Microbacterium sp.
GACCCCGGAGCCGGCGCAGGGCAGCAGCTCCCGCCGCCGTCGCCGGCGCGGCGACTCCCGTGAGGAGACCGTCGAGGAGGCGCCCGCCCCGCGCAAGCGGCAGCGTGCCGTCGAGCTCATCACCGAGCCGCAGCGCATCAAGGGCTCCACGCGCCTCGAGGCGAAGAAGCAGCGCCGCCGCGACGGCCGCGAGGCCGGTCGGCGCCGCCCGGTGGTGACCGAGGCCGAGTTCCTCGCCCGCCGCGAGGCCGTCGACCGGGTCATGGTCGTGCGCTCCAAGAACGGCCGCATCCAGATCGCCGTGCTCGAGGACAACGTGCTCGTCGAGCACTACGTCGCCCGCAGCCAGGACGCGTCCCTCATCGGCAACGTCTACCTCGGCCGCGTGCAGAACGTGCTGCCCAGCATGGAGGCGGCGTTCGTCGACATCGGGCGCGGCCGCAACGCCGTCCTGTACTCCGGCGAGGTCGACTGGGATGCCGTCGAGACCGGCAACCAGCCGCGCCGCATCGAGCTGGCGCTCAAGTCGGGCGACAAGGTGCTCGTGCAGGTCACGAAAGATCCTGTCGGCCACAAGGGTGCGCGCCTGACCAGCCAGATCTCGCTGCCGGGACGCTACCTCGTGTACGTGCCGGGCGGCGCGATGAACGGCATCTCGCGCAAGCTCCCCGACACCGAGCGCGCGCGCCTGAAGAAGATCCTCAAGGAGGTGCTGCCGGAGTCCTCGGGCGTGATCGTCCGCACGGCGGCCGAGGGCGCCACCGAGGAGCAGCTGACCCGCGACGTGCAGCGCCTCACTTCGCAGTGGGAGCACATCAGCAACGCCGTGGCATCCACCCCGGCACCCACGCTCCTGCACTCCGAGCCCGACCTCCTGGTGAAGATCGTCCGCGACGTGTTCAACGAGGACTTCACCCGGATGCTCATCCAGGGCGAGGATGCGCAGCACACGATCTCGTCCTACCTCGCGGCCGTCGCTCCCGACCTGCTGGAGCGCGTGGAGCGCTACGAGGGCGAGAGGGACCCGTTCGACGCGTTCCGGGTCACCGAGCAGATCGAGAAGGCCCTCGACCGCAAGGTGTGGCTGCCCTCGGGCGGCTCGCTCGTGATCGACCGCACCGAGGCGATGACGGTGGTCGACGTGAACACCGGCAAGTTCGTCGGCACCGGCGGAAACCTCGAGGAGACCGTCACCAAGAACAACCTCGAGGCGGCCGAGGAGATCGTCCGGCAGCTGCGCCTGCGCGACATCGGCGGCATCATCGTCGTCGACTTCATCGACATGGTGCTCGAGTCCAACCGCGACCTCGTGCTGCGCCGGCTCATCGAGTGCCTGAGCCGCGACCGTACGAAGCACCAGGTCGCCGAGGTCACCTCGCTCGGTCTCGTGCAGATGACCCGCAAGAAGCTCGGCCTCGGGCTGCTCGAGACGTTCAGCGAGCCGTGCGAGGTCTGCGCGGGCCGCGGCATCATCGTGCACCACGACCCGCTGGTCAAGCACCGCTCGGCTCAGCCGCAGACGTCCGGCAACGGCTCGCGCCGCGGCGGCGCCCGCCCGCAGCAGACGACCGCGCCGTCGTCGAGCGGTGCGCACGGCATCCCCGAGGGCGCCAAGTCCGCGCTCGCCCAGATCGCGGCGTCCACCATCCACCATGAGGAGCACGGCGAGCCGGCGCCGGCCGACGTCCTGCCCCTTCCCGAGCTGGACGTGCCCGCCGAGAGACCGGCCGACAAGCCGAAGAAGCGCCGCAAGAAGGCGGATGCGCAGTCCAAGCCGAAGAGCGAGAAGGAGATGCTGCTCGACTCGGTGCTGAGCGCCCTGCCGGAGCCCAAGGCTCCCGGTCAGGGACGGGGCCGTCGCCGGGTCACCACCGCGGCACTCACCCCCACTCCGATCGTCGCCGACGAATCCTGATCCGGCAGCACGACGACCCGGTGCTACGGCGCCGGGTCGTCGGCGTCTGCGACGGGGGGAGTGCCCTCGGCGGCGATCGGATGCGCGCTGAGGTAGCGCTCGACCCGGCGGTCCGGCACCAGCCAGATGACGGCGACCGCGACGAACGGCACGAGGCCGAGCCACGGGGTCAGGAACGCGAGACCGATCCCGGCGAGATAAAGCACCGGGGAGATCAGACCCTTGACGTTTCGTCCGAAGGCCTCGCGCAGCCGCTCGCCCCCCGGCCGCCGGATGATGGCCGCCTGCAGGATGAAGTACGCGACGCCCGCGGCGAGCAGGTTCAGCCCGTACACGACGGTCGGCACCAGCGAGACGTGCGACTCGGTGAGCCAGGCGGTCGTGAACGGGTACAGCGACAGCCAGAACAGCAGGTGCAGGTTCGCCCACAGCACGCCGCCGCCCACCGGAGGGCGCAACTGGAACAGGTGGTGGTGGTTGTTCCAGTAGATCCCGATGTAGACGAAGCTCAGCAGGTAGGTCAGCAGGCCGAGGCCCGAGGTGTGGAACAGATCCGCCCAGTCGTCGCCCTTCGGCACGGCGAGTCCCAGCACCATGACGGTGATGATGATCGCGAGCACCCCGTCGCTGAACGCTTCCAGTCGGCCGGAGGTCACCGGACGTCCCGTTCGACGCGCTCGCGTGCGGTCACGCGCAGGCCGGATGCGATGAGGGCGCGGGTGAGCTCCTTGCCGCCGACGCGCCTCGCGCCGCCGTCGACGAGCCGGGGGACCGCGTCTGCGGGCACATCGTAGTGGTCGCGGTCGAACGCCCGGCGGGGGATGCCGTGCTCGGCGGCGAACGCGTGCAGCTCGGACAGGCTGGCATCGCTGACGAGGTGCGCCCACAGCCGGTCGTGGGCAGGCCAGATCGGGTCGTCGACGAGGATCGCCATGCCGCGATCCTAGACGGATGCGACACGCGACCGGCTCGCTTTGCGGGTCGGGAGAGCATCCGGTAAAGTAGTCCCTTGGTGCACCGTGCCATCCGCCCCACTCGGATGCTGCGGATCATGCGAATCGCGCCCGTCATGGCGGTCCCTCTGCTGGCGTGCGAAGCAAGCACAGTCTTCCCGTGTGATTACGGAGCGGCATCCGCTCCCCAACGAAACAGGTATGAAGTGGTTTACGCAGTAGTGCGCGCCGGTGGTCGGCAGGAGAAGGTCGAGGTCGGCACGATCGTCGTTCTCGACCGCCAGAAGGCGAATGTGGGCGAGACCATCGAGCTGCCCGCCGTGCTGTTCGTCGACGGCGACGCCGTGACGACCGACGCCGCCAAGCTCGCGAAGGTCACCGTGACCGCCGAGGTCCTCGGCGAGGAGCGCGGCCCCAAGATCGTGATCCAGAAGTTCAAGAACAAGACCGGTTACAAGAAGCGCCAGGGTCACCGTCAGGACCTGACCCGCGTCAAGGTCACCGGCATCAAGTAAGCCACAGGAGACGTAGAGATGGCACACAAAAAGGGCGCAAGCTCCACCCGTAACGGCCGCGACTCCAACGCCCAGCGACTCGGCGTGAAGCGCTTCGGCGGCCAGGTCGTCGGCGCCGGTGAGATCATCGTCCGCCAGCGCGGCACGCACTTCCACCCGGGCGACAACGTCGGCCGGGGCGGCGACGACACGCTGTTCGCGCTGGCCGCGGGCGCGGTCGAGTTCGGCACCAAGGGCGGCCGCAAGGTCGTCAACGTGGTCGAGGCCGCGTAAGGCGCAGGCGAGCTCAGCCGACGCGTTCGCGCGGAGGTTCACACGAGGGGCGGGCTTCGGCTCGCCCCTCGTTTCCTATTCACCTTCATCACCGACCCCCTCGGGAGCAAACCCATGGTCACCTTCATCGACCGCGTGACACTGCATCTGCGCGCCGGAAAGGGTGGCAACGGCTGCGTCTCGGTGCGACGCGAGAAGTTCAAGCCGCTCGCAGGACCCGACGGGGGCAACGGGGGCAACGGCGGCGACGTCGTGCTGGTCGCCGACCCGCAGGTGACGACGCTCCTCTCGTACCACCACTCGCCGCACCGGCACGCCGGCAACGGCGGCTTCGGGATGGGCGACCACCGCTCCGGCGCCCTCGGCGAGTCCGTCGAGCTCCCCGTGCCCGTCGGCACCGTCGTCAAGGATGCCTCCGGCGAGACGCTCGCCGACCTCATCGACCCCGGCACGCGCTTGGTCGTCGCGCCCGGGGGACGCGGCGGGCTCGGCAACGCGGCGCTGGCCACCACCAAGCGCAAAGCGCCCGGCTTCGCGCTGCTCGGCACCCCCGGCTGGGAGGGCGACGTCGTCCTCGAGCTGAAGACCGTCGCTGACGTGGCACTCGTGGGCTTCCCCTCTGCGGGCAAGTCGAGTCTCATCGCGGCGGTCTCGGCGGCACGGCCCAAGATCGCCGACTACCCGTTCACGACCCTCCACCCGAACCTGGGCGTCGTCGCCGCCGGCGACGTGCGCTTCACGATCGCCGACGTGCCGGGGCTCATCGAGGGCGCGAGCGAAGGCCGCGGTCTGGGGCTCGAGTTCCTGCGGCACGTGGAGCGCTGCTCCGTGCTGGTGCACGTGCTCGACTGCGCGACCCTGGAGCCCGACCGCGACCCGCTCAGCGATCTCGAGGTGATCCGCGAGGAACTGGCCGCCTACCCGGTGCCGGACGGCCAGCTGCCCCTTCTGGAGCGCCCGCAGGTGGTCGTGCTGAACAAGCTCGACGTCCCCGAGGCCAAGGATCTGGCCGACCTCGTCCGCCCCGAGCTGGACGCGCTCGGCATGAGGGTTTTCGACGTGTCGACGGTGTCCCACCAGGGCCTGCGCGAGCTGATCTTCGCCCTCGGCGAGCTGGTCGCCGAGCACCGAGCGGCGACGGCGTCCGCCGAGACCGGTCCGCGCATCATCATCCGGCCGAAGGGCTCCGAGCGGGAGTTCGAAGTGCGCGTGGAGGGCGGCACGTATGGCCCCACGTACCGCATCCTCGGAGAGAAGCCGGTGCGCTGGGTGCAGCAGACCGACTTCCAGAACGACGAGGCGGTGGGCTTCCTCGCCGATCGCCTCGAGCGCCTCGGCGTCGAGAACGAGCTGTTCCGCGCGGGCGCGACGCCGGGCGCGACCGTCGTCATCGGCGAGGAGGGCGGCGTGGTGTTCGACTGGCAGCCCGCGCTCAGCTCGGCGGCCGAGCTCATGACCGCGCCGCGCGGCACCGATCCGCGCCTCTACGAGGGGGGGCGGCGCACGACCAGCGAGCGCCGCGAGCAGTACCACGAGCGCATGGACGCCAAGGCGGCCGCCCGGGCCGAGCTCGAGGCCGAGCGCATCACCGGCGCCTCGTGGGACGACGACGAGGAAGACGAGGCATGACCGCGTACGACCGCAGCGATCTGGCGGCCGCACGCCGCATCGTCGTGAAGGTCGGCTCGTCGTCGATCTCCGGTGAGAACGCCGGCCAGATCGGCCCGCTCGTCGAAGCCCTCGCCCAGGCGCACGCGCGCGGGTGCGAGATCGTGCTGGTGTCATCCGGCGCGATCGCGACCGGGATGCCTTTCCTCTCGCTCGACGAGCGGCCCACCGACCTGGCGACCCAGCAGGCGGCCGCGGCCGTCGGGCAGAACGTGCTCATCTACCGGTATCAGGCCGCGCTGCGCGAGTTCCACATCGTCGCCGGCCAGGTGCTGCTCACCGCCGGCGACCTCGAGAACCACACCCACCGCTCCAACGCGCAGCGCGCCATGGAGCGACTGCTCGGTCTGCGCATCCTCCCGATCGTCAACGAGAACGACACCGTGGCGACGCACGAGATCCGCTTCGGCGACAATGACCGCCTCGCAGCGCTCGTCGCCCAGCTCATCCGTGCGGACGCCCTCGTGCTCCTCAGCGACGTGCCGTCGCTGTACACCGCCCCGCCCGGCACCCCCGGGGCCGAGCCGATCGACACCGTGGGGTACGGCGCGGCCCTGGACGACTTCGAATTCGGGTCGGTCAAGGTCAACGGCGTCGGCACCGGGGGAGCGGCGACCAAGGCCTCCGCGGCGCGCCTCGCGGCGGCATCCGGAACGGGCGTTCTCGTCACCCGTGCCGACCTCGTCGCCGATGCCCTCCGGGGGGCCGAGATCGGCACCTGGTTCGCCCCGAACCCGGCGCCGACCATGCCGGTGCCGGTGCACGCCTCGGTAGACTGAGCGGATGAGCAGCATCCCGTCCGGCACCTCGACCGCAGCCACCTCCGCGAGCGCTGCGGCCCCGACGGCCGACGAGCGGATGCTGCGCGCAAAGGAGGCCTCGCGCGCGGTCGGACTGCTGAGCGACGCCCGCAAGCGGGATGCCCTGCTGGCCATCGCGGACACGATCGATGCGCACGTCGCCGAGGTGGTCGCCGCGAACGGCGCGGATCTGCGGCGCGGACGCGAAGGGGGCCTCTCCGACGGGCTCGTCGACCGGCTCGCCCTCGATGCCGGACGGGTCGCCGCGCTCGCTTCCGCGGTACGCGACGTCGCCGACCTGCCCGACCCGGTGGGCCGCGTGCTCGACGAGCGCACGCTGCCCAACGGCATCCGGCTGCAGAAGGTGAGCGTGCCGTTCGGCGTCATCGGGTCGATCTACGAGGCCCGCCCCAACGTGACCGTGGACATCGCCGCCCTGGCGCTGCGCGCCGGCAATGCGGTGGTGCTGCGCGGCGGCAGCGCCGCCCTCGAATCCAACCGCGCCCTGGTCGCGCTCATCCGCGAGGCCCTTGCCGGTGTCGGCATCGATCCGGAGGCCGTGCAGACCGTCGACGACTTCGGTCGTGACGGCGCCCGCGCGCTGATGGCGGCCCGCGGCGTGGTCGACGTCCTCGTGCCCCGCGGCAGCGCCGAGCTGATCGAGACCGTCGTCACGGAATCCGCGGTCCCGGTCATCGAGACCGGCGCGGGGGTCGTGCACATCCTGCTCGATGCGTCCGCTCCGCTCGATCGCGCCCGTGACATCGTCGTGAACGCGAAGGTGCAGCGTCCGAGCGTCTGCAACGCGGTCGAGACCGTGCTGGTCCACCAGGATGCCGCGGATCGCCTCATCGGCCCGGTCGTGAGCGCCCTGCAGGATGCCGGCGTCACCGTGCACGGCGACGAAGCCGTCGCCCGGCGGGCGACGGACGTCGTCCCGGCCGATGCATCCGACTGGGCGACCGAGCACATGAGCCTGGACCTCTCGATGCGCGTCGTCGCGGATCTCGACGAGGCGCTCGACCACATCCGGCGGTACTCGACCCACCACACCGAGTCGATCATCACCGACGACGACGAGGCCGCCGAGCGGTTCCTGGCCGAGGTGGATTCCGCCGTCGTGATGGCGAACGCCTCGACGCGCTTCACCGACGGCGGCGAGTTCGGCTTCGGCGCCGAGGTCGGGATCTCGACCCAGAAGCTGCATGCGCGTGGCCCCATGGGGCTGCCCGAACTGACCAGCACCAAGTGGCTCGCGCGCGGCACCGGCCAAGTGCGGCCCTGACGACTACACTGTAAGCTCAGCGCGCTCTGCACGACTGTGCGGACGCGATTTCCCGAAACGGAGCACCGATGACCCTGGCCACGCAGCTGATCGCCCTCGCCGCACAAGAGGCGGAGCACGGCAACGTCATGCTCGAGACCATCATGTTCCCGATCATCGCGATCTGCGTGTTCGGGTTCCTCGCCCTGGTCACGTCGTCGTACCGAAACGTCGCCAACCGTCATGCGCACAAGGCCGAGGCCTTCGCGAAGGCGCACGAGGGCGACGTCCGACAGGCGGGTCACGGTCACTGACCCTCCGCATGACGGCGACACGCGCCCCGCGCATCGGGGTCATGGGCGGGACGTTCGATCCCATCCATCACGGGCACCTCGTTGCCGCGAGCGAGGTGGCGCAGTCGTTCGACCTCGACGAGGTCGTGTTCGTGCCGACCGGCCGGCCGTGGCAGAAGTCGCACGTCTCGCCGACGGAGCACCGGTACCTGATGACCGTCATCGCGACGGCCTCCAACCCCCGCTTCACCGTCAGCCGGGTCGACATCGACCGCGACGGTCCCACCTACACGGTCGACACGCTGCGCGAGCTGAAGTCGCAGCGTCCCGACGCCGAGCTCTTCTTCATCACCGGCGCGGACGCCGTGGCGCAGATTCTCAGTTGGAGAGAGCATGATGGGCTGTGGGATCTCGCGCACTTCGTCGCGGTCTCCCGGCCGGGTCACGTCCTCACGACCGACGGGCTCCCCTCCGAAGGGGTGAGCCAGCTGGAGGTCCCCGCGCTCGCGATCTCGTCGACAGATTGCCGGGAGCGCGTGAGCAACGGCCACCCCGTGTGGTACCTCGTTCCCGACGGGGTCGTCCAATACATCGCGAAGCATCATCTTTATCGGAGCATGGCATGAGCACATCAGATCAGCCGGAAACTCCTCAGCTCACCCGCAAGCAGCTGCGTGAGCTGCGCAACACAGGGGTCACTCCGGTCATCACCGACCCCAGCGCACCCGACGGCGGCACCGAGCCCGCCGCGGCTCCGGACGCACCGGAGAATCCGGCGCCGGGCGATGACGGGCAGCACCCGGCTCCCTCCGTGCCGAGCGCGGACGCCCCGACCGCCATCATCGCCCCGCTGCCGCGCGCC
>DATMTQ010000177.1:0-4299 GCA_035564095.1 Microbacterium sp.
CAGGGCGACGAACAGGGTGACGATCAGGGCGATGCGGATCAGCAGAGCGGGTTTGACGCGAACCAGAACGGCGACACCCAGGACGGAGACCACCAGGGCGACGGCGACCACCAGGGCGACGGCGACCACCAGGGAACGTCGCAGTCCGGCCAGGGCGGTGACGACCAGGGCGGCACGACGCACGACGGCGGAGACGACTGACGCCCGTGAACGACGGAGGGTGCGCACGGAATCCCGTGCGCACCCTCCTCTGTCTTCAGCGGCTCAGGCGAACAGGCGCTGCAGGCGCTGGATGCCTTCCAGCAGCTGGTCGTCGCCGAGCGCGTACGAAAGACGCAGGTACCCGCTCGGTCCGAACGCCTCACCCGGGACGACGGCGACCTCGGCCTCCTCGAGGATGATGTCGGCGAGCTCCAGCGTGGTCGTCGGCGTCTTGCCCGCCCACTCGCGGCCGAGGAGTCCGCGCACGTCGGGGTAGGCGTAGAACGCGCCGAGCGGGGTCGGGACGTCGACGCCGTCGATCTTCGACAGCTCGGCGATGATCGTGCGACGGCGGCGGTCGAAGGCCTGCCGCATCTGCTCGGCTTCATCCTGCGGGCCGTTGAGCGCGGCCACGGCGGCGAGCTGCGCGATGTTGTTCACGTTGCTGCACAGGTGCGACTGCAGGTTGGATGCCACCTTGATGGCGTCGGCCGGACCCGTCATCCAGCCCAGGCGCCATCCCGTCATCGCGTACGTCTTGGCGACGCCGTTGACGAGGATGGTCTGCCCGGCGACCTCCGGGCACGCCTCGACGATCGAGACGGCGCGGACGGGGGTTCCCGAGCCTGTCGAAGGGTAGACGAGGTTCTGGTAGATCTCGTCGGAGATCACCCAGATGCCGTGCTCCACGGCCCACTGGCCGATGGCACGGGTCTCGTCCTCGGTGTAGACGGCGCCGGTGGGGTTCGACGGCGACACGAACACGATTGCGACCGTGCGGTCGGTGCGTGCGGCTTCGAGCTGCTCGACGGTGACCTTGTACTCCTGGTCGGCACCCGCGAAGACCTCGACGGGCACGCCGTCGGCGAGCTGGATCGCCTCGGGGTAGGTCGTCCAGTACGGCGCCGGCAGCAGCACCTCGTCGCCGGGGTTCACCACGGCCTGGAACGCCTGGTACACGGCCTGCTTGCCGCCGTTGGTGACCACCACCTGCGACGGCGAGATCTCGAGCCCCGAGTCGCGCAGCGTCTTGGCGGCGATCGCCTCGCGCAGCACCGGAAGTCCGGCGGCGGGCGTGTAGCGGTAGTTCTTGGGATCGTGCAGCGCCTCGATGGCGGTATCCACGATGAACTGCGGGGTCGCGAAGTCGGGCTCGCCGGCGGCGTAGGAGATCACCGGGCGGCCGGCTGCTTGCAGCGCTTTGGCCTTGGCATCGACCTTGAGGGTCGCGGACTCGGCGATGGCGGAGAGCTTGCGGGAGAGCGGGGCGCGTTCTGTCACGCCTCAAGCGTACCGGCGGCGCACCCCCGGACCACGGCCACGGCGTATGGGTAGGTCCCGGATGCTGTACATCGCGTCCGGTGATGAGGTCGGGCTCGGGGGCCCGGCCTCACGCCAGCAGATACAGGGCGCCCACCACCGTGAGGATCGTGACGATCCGGTCGAACAGGCGCTGGTCCAGGCGCTTGGCGAGCCACCGCCCTGCGAACGCGCCGGCCACGACGAGCGGCACGAGCGTGAGGTCCAGCAGCAGCACGGGCACGTCGATGAGGCCCAGCCCGATCATCACCGGCAGCTTCGTCCAGTTGACGATCGCGAAGAACCACGCGGACGTGCCGAGGAACACCATGACCGGCGTCCGCATCGCCAGGAAGTACATCGACATGACAGGGCCGCCCGCGTTCGCGACCATCGTCGTGAAGCCGCCCATGGTGCCGTAGCCCACGGTCACGAAGCGGTTGTGGCGGGTGTCTCCGGTGCCGGTCGAGGCCACGCGCCGCCGCCACAGCGTGATCACCACCATGACGAGCAGGATGACCCCGATCACGCGCTTGACCACCGTGTTGTCCGCCACGAGCAGGAACCCGGCGCCGAGCGCGAGTCCCACCAGCACGGCCGGCGCAAGGCGCAGCAGCGTCGGCCAGTGCGCGTGACGCCGGTAGGTGAGCAGCGCGAAGACGTCGCCCACGATCAGCAGCAGGAGCATTGCGCCGGTCGAGGTGCGTGCCGGCAGGATCGCGGCGAACAATGCGATCGAGGTGGTGTTGGCGCCGGGCAGTGCCGTCTTCGAGATGCCCACGATCACGGCGCACAGCGCGAGAAGCGCCCAGGCCCAGGGCAGAAGGTCCGGCATTCCGCCAACGCTAGCGGGCGGGATCCCAAACCGCGAAACGTAGCCGCGCGGCGGTCAGGTGACCGCGCCGCGCAGCTGGAATTCGGGAGCGCGCCACAGTTCGTCGTCGAGCACGCGGCGCAGGGTCTCGACGGCATCCCACACGTCGGTGTGGCCGATGTACATCGGGGCGATGCCGAACCGCAGCACCTCCGGCTCGCGGTAGTCGCCGATGACGCCCTGGTCGATGAGTGCCTTCATCACCGCGAAGCCTTCGGGATGCCGGAACGACACGTGGCTGCCGCGGTGCCGCTCGTCGCGCGGGGTGATGAGGGTCAGCGGATGCCCCGCGAGCCGGGTCTCGACCAGGCGGATGAACAGCGACGTCAGCGCGAGCGACTTGCGGCGCAGGGCCTGCGGGTCCACGCGCAGATGCAGGTCGACGCCGACCTCCATCGTGGCCATCGACAGGATGGGCTGCGTGCCGACGAGGAAGCGGCGCCCGCCGCCGGCGGGGGCGTAGTCGTCGGCCATGTCGAAGGGGCGGGCGTGTCCCCACCAGCCGGTCAGCGGCGACGTGGCCCGCGCCAGGTGTCGGTCGGCGACCCAGATGAATGCGGGGGAGCCGGGACCGCCGTTGAGGTACTTGTACGTGCAGCCGACCGCGAAGTCCGCGCCGGCAGCCGCGACCTGCACCGGCACGGCGCCCGCCGAGTGGCACAGATCCCAGATCGCGAGGGCGCCGGCGTCGTGGATGCGGCGCGTGGTCTCGGCCATGTCCCACAGATGCCCGCTGCGGTAGTTGACCTGGGTGAGCAGCACCACCGCGACGTCGTCGTCGAGGGCGCCGTCGAGCTCTGCGGGCGCGTCGATGAGACGCAGCCGGTAGCCGTGGTCGAGCATGGCGATGAGGCCCTCGGCGATGTAGAGGTCGGTGGGGAAGTTCTCGCGCTCCGACACGATGACCCGGCGCTGCGGGGCATCCTGCCGCTGCAGGTCGATCGCGGCCGACAGGGCCTTGAAGATGTTGATCGAGGTCGTGTCCGTGGCGACGCACTCGCCGTCCCCTCCGCCGATGAGGAGGTTGAGCTTCTCGCCGATCCGCACCGGCAGGTCGAACCAGTGGTGCTTGTTCCAGCTGCCGATGAGGTCGGCGCCCCATTCCTGCCCGACGACGTGTGCGGCGCGCTCGGCCGCGGCCCGCGGCAGTGCGCCGAGCGAGTTCCCGTCGAGGTAGATGACCCCCGCAGGCAGCGCGAACTCGTCGCGCAGCGCGGCCAGCTCGTCATCCCGGTCGGCCTGCTCGCACTGTTCGCGCGTGGTCGGCTCGGCTGCATCCGTCATCGGTGTCCACTTCCCTCGTCGCGCCCGCATCCCGCTCATCGGTGCGGCATCCGAAGGTCAAGCATGGCTCGGATTCGGGAGATTGCCTAGGATGCTGAAGAAGATTCAGAAATCACGGATGCCGACGGCTCACAGCCGGATCCGTGGTCACCCGGGAGGCATGATGGCGGACGAGATCCAGCTGACCGCGACCGATCGCCGGATCCTCGACGAGCTCGCGCGTGACGGGCGCCTGTCCAACAAGGAGCTCGCGGACCGCGTCGGCCTGCCGCGCTCGACCTGCCACGGGCGGGTCCGCGCGCTCGAGGCGGCCGGCGTCATCCGCGGCTATCACGCCGAGATCGACCCGGTCGCGGCGGGCGCGAGCGTGCAGGCCCTTATCCTGGTCGGCGTGCACGACAGCGTGCGCGACCATCTGCCGCTCGTCACCGAGCGGGTGCGCCGCATTCCCGGGGTGCAGCGGGTCTTCCTCATCGGCGGGGAGCAGGACCTGGTGCTGCACGTCGCGTGCGAGAGCGTGCCCGCACTGCGCGACTTCATCCGCACGCACCTGGGCTCGGACCCCGACCTCGGGCGCACGCAGACCCAGCTCATCTTCGAGCAGCATCCGGGTTCGGCCGTCCTGCCCGGCTGATCCGGAT
>DATMTQ010000178.1:0-2291 GCA_035564095.1 Microbacterium sp.
CGGCGGCGCGGACGCCTGACCGGCGCACGGCTCGCGAGAAAGGGCTACGCCGACGAAACCGGGCCCCCGCGGCTCGGTCTCGTCGGCGTAGCCTTGTTTCGACGCAGCCGGATGCCCCGGTTCAGTCCTGGGGCAGCAGGCAGCCGGCGAAGAAGTCGGTGAGCTCCTCGCGGACGCTGAGCGGGAAGACGCCGGACACGTAGTGGTCGGGGCGCACCACGACCACGGCGCCGTCGCGGGAGATCCCGCGCTCCTCGAAGATGTCCTCATCCGGCAGGGCCGCGTAAACCTTCTCGTAGTCCATCAGGTCGAACGGCGCGTGGTGCGGGCGGAAGACGCCCGGCGCGTCGATGACCTCCACCTCCGCGTGCGGCTGCTGGTACACGACCTTCACGTCGAACACGGCGTCGAGGTCGGCGCCGGACGGCGTGAAGCGCGACACGGGGGATGCCGGGTCCTGCTTGAGCCAGCGGGCGAAGTCCTTGAGCGCCGAGTCCTCGTGCTGGCCGGGGCGGTCGGCGAACGCGTAGATGCGCCAGCGGCCGTCGGCCCGGTGGTGGTGGCCGAGGTGGACGGGGTTGCCCTCGGCGACGCGGGAGACGCGGGCCGACTTGAACCGCTTGCCGATCGGGAAGCCGGTCGCGAGCTCGGGGGTCGAGGCATCCGACACGATCATCGACGGGGCGTACTCGGTGAGGAACCCGGCCGGGAACTCGGCGGTGCGCACGTAGAAGTCCTCGAGCTCGGTGGGGTCGTCGAGGTCCTCGGGCTTGGTGGCCATGAGGGTGGACCACGTGCGGTCGAAGTCGATGAGGTTCTGCGCGACCACGTGGCGCTCTGCCGAGTAGGTGGCCAGCAGACTCTGCGGGGCCATGCCGGAGCACACGTGCCCCAGCTTCCAGCCGATGTTCCAGCCGTCCTGGATGGACACGTTCATGCCCTGTCCGGCCTTCGCGCTGTGCGTGTGGCAGGCGTCGCCGCCGATGAACACGCGCGGCAGGCGCTGCCCGATCTGCTCGACCGGCACGTCGTCGAACCGGTCGGTGACGCGGTGACCGACCTCGTAGACGCTGTGCCAGGGCACGTCCTTCACGTCGAGCGTGTACGGATGCAGGATCTCGTTCGCCTTGGCGATGATCTGCTCGAGCGTCGTCTGCCGCACCGACCCGCGCTCGGCCTCGTTCACGTCGCCCAGGTCGACGTACAGGCGGAACAGGTACCCGCCCTCGCGCGGGATCAGCAGGATGTTGCCCGCCTCGGACTGGATGGAGCACTTGGTGCGGATGTCCGGGAAGTCGGTGTTGGCGAGGGTGTCCATGACGCCCCACGCGTGGTTGGCCTGCCGGCCGAGGTGCACTGCGCCGATCGCGTCGCGCACGGCGCTGCGGGCGCCGTCGCCGCCCACGACGTACTTGGCGTGCACGACCCGTTGGGTGCCGGCATCCGCACCCGCGGTGCGGGTGAGGGTGACGGCGACGGGGTACTCGCCCGAGGTTTCGACCTCGAGGCCGTCGAACTCCCAGCCGTAGTCCGGCACGAGCCGCGTGGGGGCGTTGCGCGCGGACTCGGCGAAGTAGTCGAGCACGCGCGCCTGGTTGACGATGAGGTGCGGGAACTCGCTGATTCCCGACGGGTCGTCGGGGGCGACGGCGGCGCGCACGATGCGGGCGGGGTCTGCGGGGTCCGGCTTCCAGAACGCCATCTCGGTGATCCAGTACGCCTCGGCGATGATCGCCTCGGCGAACCCGAACGCCTGGAACGTCTCGACGCTGCGAGCCTGGATGCCGTCGGCCTGGCCGATCTTCAGGCGCCCGTCGCGGCGCTCGATGATGCGCGTGTGCACGTTCGGGAACTGTGCGAGCTGCGCCGCGGTCACGATGCCGGCCGGCCCCGAGCCGACGATGAGCACGTCCATCTCGTCCGGGAGCTCGGCGGGTCGGTCAAGGCCGATCCCGGCCGCCGGCTGCACGCGCGGATCGGTCGAGACGTATCCGTGGTGGTGGAACTGCATCGGTGCCTCCTTGCCCGTCTTTGGGCGCTTGCGCCCGTGGCGGGCGTGTTCCATAATCGAACAAGCTGTTCTGGTATAGAACAGATCGTATACGACGAGCGCGAGGGAGGCAAGGGATGCCGGCGGCCGAACCGCGCGCGACCGACTCACGCGCCCCCGAACCGCGCGCGACCGACTCACGCGCCCTGAGCTTGTCGAAGGGCAAGACCCCGGAGACCGCCCTTCGACAAGCTCAGGGCGCGGGGGCGTCGGCCGGGTCGCAGACGCTGAGTCGCGGCAT
>DATMTQ010000179.1:0-5399 GCA_035564095.1 Microbacterium sp.
CGTGGCGCAGCACGTCGGCGAACACGTCGGGCTGCAGTGCGACCTCGCCGTCGACGTCTCGGATGATGCCGGCGGACTCCAGCTGCCTGCGTACGTGGGCCCGCCGCGACGGCGACAGGCCGGCGAACGCATCGCCGTCGGGCGCGACGACCAGCCGCGCGAACACCCGGCGAGCATCGTCATTGGCCAGTGCCGCGACGATGGGCCGCCAGCGCTCGGGCGACGACTCCCCCATATCGACTGCTCCTTCGAAGATATCAACGAATGGTCATCATAGCGTGACCGCTCCTCTGGGCTCGGATGCCGCGACGGGACACAAACCGGCCACCTCGACGTCACCGGTCGATCACCTGGGCTCGTTATCGTGCCGACCGTGTCGCGCCGATTCCTGCCTGAGGTCCAGATGCTGCGCGCGGTGGCAGTCGCGCTCGTGGTCGTGTATCACCTGCAGCCCGGCCTGCTTCCGGGAGGCTTCGTCGGCGTCGACGTGTTCTTCGTGATCTCGGGCTATCTGATCACGGGGCACCTGCTGCGCGAGCACGAGCGGACCGGACGCATCCGGCTGTCCGCCTTCTGGACGGCGCGCGCCCGCCGCATCCTTCCGGCCGGGCTGCTGTGCATTGCGGTGACGCTCACCACGGCCTATGTCGTGTACCCGCCCACCCAGTGGGACGACCTCGGGCTGGCAGGTGTCGCTGCGGCACTGTCGATGCTCAACTGGCTGCTCGCGACTCAGTCCGTCGACTATCAGTCCTCGCTGAACGCGGCGACACCGCTGCAGCACTTCTGGTCTCTCGGCGTGGAGGAGCAGTTCTATCTGCTGTGGCCGCTGATCGTGCTCGTCGCGTGTGCACTGGCATCCCGTCACGGCCGACGCGCGATCGCGGCGGTCTTCGCCGCGGTCGTGATCGCGAGTCTCTCGTTCAGCATCCTCGAGGCCAGGGCGCAGGATCCCGCGGGCTATTTCCTCACGACGACACGCGCCTGGGAGCTCGCGGTCGGCGGGATCATCGCACTGTTACTCCCCCGCATCCGCGTGCCTGCCGTGCTCCGCTCCCCGCTATCGCTGCTCGGGCTCGCCGTGATCGGCGTGGGAACGCTCATCATCGATGGCGACACACCGTTCCCGGGCACGGCCGCTCTCGTGCCGGTGCTGGGCGCGGTCGCCGTGATCCTGGCCGGCACCGACGAGGGACGCTTCTCGCCCGCACCGGTGTACCGCTGGCGTCCCGTCCAGCGACTCGGCGACATGTCGTATTCGCTGTACCTCTGGCACTACCCGCCGATCGTGTTCTTCGCCGCGATCGTGGGACGCGCGCCGGGATGGGCCTGGAGCATCCTGCTCGGCACGGCGGCGATCGCCGCGGCCTGGCTGAGCTGGCGATTCGTCGAACTGCCCACCCGCGGCAGCGCCTGGCTCGCCGCCCGTTCCCGTCGCGGGCTGCTGCTCGGCGCCGCGGGCATCGCCTGCACCCTCGTGCTCGCCGTGTCGCTTCCGGTGACCGCCCAGCGCACCGAGGCGAAATGGGTGCGGGCCGCCGCGGCGGTGGATGCACGTGGTGCCCAGGGCGCCGCGGCGATGACCCCGGCGGCGGACAGGTTCTTCACCGACGGGACCGTGGCGATGACCCCGTCGCCGTCCGTGGCCCGGCACGATCAGGAGAAGCTCCTGCCCGGCCACTGCATGGCCGTGCCGAAAGCCGCGACGACGCCCGTCTGCGTCGCCGGCGATGCGCACGGCACGATCCGGGTCGCCCTCGTCGGTGACTCGCACGCGAACATGCTCGCACCCGTGATCGTCGCCATCGCCGAGCAGCGCGGATGGCGCGTGGAGACCCATCTGCATGCGTCCTGTCCGTTCAACCTGGAGGAGCGCGCCCTCGAGGTGCGCGGCGGCTCGGTCTGCCGCTCGCCCAACGCCGCCACGCTCAAGGCGCTTCTCGCCGACCCGCCCGACGTCGTCTTCGTGGCGAGCTGGGCATCCGGCGACTTCGAAGCGAGCGACACCGGCCAGCAGCCGGGCCTCGCCGGCTACGCCACGATCTGGAACCGCCTCACGGCCGCAGGCAGTGAAGTCGTCGCGTTCAAGGACGTCCCCAAGCCCCGGTCGAATCCGCTCGCCGTCGACTGCCTTGCCGTGCACTACACAACGCCGCAGGACTGCGGGATGCCGCGCGACGAGGCGCTGCAGGGACGCGACGTCGTCGAACAAGCCCAGCGGCTGGCGCCCGCTGTGCACATCGTGGACCTCACCGACCGCCTCTGCGGTACCCGCACGTGTCCTGCCGTCATCGGCAACGTCGTGGTCTATCGCGACTCGAACCACCTCACGAACACGTTCGTGCAGACGCTCCTCCCGTATGTGGAACAGCGTCTTCCGCACGGTCTGCCCGGCTCGCCCGCCGCCTGAAGGTGCTCGCCGCACTGTTGTCAAGGCCTCTGGGCGACACCGCCTGCCGCTTTAGGCTCACCAGCATGCAGCCTCACCTCAAGCGCACCGCCCGCAAGGCATCCGACGACCCTTTGCTGCAGGGGCTTGCGCGGGCCGGGTTCGCCGCCAGCGGCGTCATCCACATCGGCGTGGGCGTGCTGGCGATCGTCATCGCGTCCGGCGGCCGCGGCGAGGCCGACCAATCCGGCGCGCTGAAAGCGATCGCCTCCGTGCCGGCGGGATTCGTCGTCCTCTGGATCATCGCCGTCGGCCTGTTCGCGCTCGGAGTCTGGTACATCGTCGAAGGGCTGCTGCCCAGCGGGTCTGACGCGTCGAGGTGGAAGCACCGCCTGTCGGCGTGGGGCAAGGCGGCCGGGTACATCGCCGTCGGGCTGATCACGGTGGTGGTCGCCGTCGGCGGACGGCCGAATTCGGAGCGGGCCGCGCAGAATGCCGGCAGCGGCCTCCTGCGTGTTCCCGGGGGCCCGGTGATCCTCGGGGTCGTCGGCGTCGGGATCACTCTCATCGGGCTGTACTTCGGGTGGCGCGGCGTGACCCGCGGATTCCGCGATGACCTCGCCACTCCGGACGGCCCGGCGGGCACGGGCGTGATCGTGATCGGCGTCGTCGGATACGTCGCCAAGGGCGTCGCGCTCGTCGCGCTCGGCGTTCTGCTGGCCGTCGCGGCAATCAAAGTCGATCCGAGCGCGACCGGAGGCATCGACCGCGCCCTGGTCGCACTCGTGGCGCTCCCCTACGGGCCGGTACTCGTGGACGGCATCGGCGGCGGGCTCATCCTCTACGGGCTGTACATGTTCGTGCGCACTTTCCGGGCGCGCATGTGACACCCGGACGATGCCGCGAAACAGAAAGGCCCCGGGGGTGGAGCCCCGAGGCCTTCGCTCCCCCACTTGGACTCGAACCAAGAACCTGCCGGTTAACAGCCGGCTGCTCTGCCAATTGAGCTATGGAGGAATGTTCCCCGCCAGTGGCGCGGCAACCATTAGATGTTAGCAGACGGCGCAGGCCGCTTACGACGCGATCACGCCGCGATCGGCCGCCGGCGACCACAGCAGATGCTCCGTCCCGTGGCCGTACGCGACCACGTGCCCGTCGTGCAGCACGAGCACGTCGGCAGCCATCTCGGCGATCGCATCACGGTCCGACATCACCATCAGACACGCGAGTCCCGCCGCCCTCCGTCGTGCCAGCGCCGCACGAACCAGCGGACGCGCCGTCACGTCCACGGCGGCGAACGGCTCGTCTGCGATCAGCACCTGCGGGTCGAGCATCAACGCTCGGGCGAGCGCCACGCGCTGACGCATCCCGGCACTGAGCTCGTACGGAAAGCGGTCGGCGACCCCGAGGGCGAGCCCCAGTTCGTCGAGCAGCCCCGCCACGCGCACCGAGACGGCGCGGCGGTTGACGCGGTGCTGACGGCTGAGTAGCGGGTCCGCGACGATCTCGGCGATCTTCATGCGCGGCGGCAGGGATGCTCCGGACGTCTGCCCGACGTACCCGGTCAGGAAGGTGAGACGGCGGCGCGCCCGGGCAGACCGCTGCACGCGGACGCCGGCGACACGCGCCTCCCCGCCGCACACGACGGCGGACGAATCCGCCCCGGCGAGCGTGGCTGCGAGCCTCGACTTGCCGGACCCCACTGGACCCATGACCGCGAGTGCTCCCCCGAAGGCCAGCTCGAAGCCGACCCCTTCGACGACGCGCGTCGTGCGACCGGCGGACGTCTGCGCGATCGACAGATCCGTGCAGCGGATCGCGACGTCGGCGGCAGCGGTGCGGGCCATGAGTCCATCCTGCCCGCTCCCGGCCGCTCTGCGCCCTCCGTGGGGCGCATCGCCGATCAGCCGACCGGTCGTTCGATCTCGAACAGCGCGCACGTGACGTTGTAGAAGCGGTCGGTGAGACCGCGATCGTGCATGCCGATGCGACGGGCGACCGCCTGCGATGCCGTGTTGCCGGGATTCGTCACGGCGAGCACCCGGTGCAGGCCCGCCCGCCACGCCTCCCGCAGCACGCGCTGCGCCGCCTCGGACGCGTAGCCGTGCCCCCAGGCATCCGGATGCAGGTGCCAGCCCACCTCCGTCTCGCCGGACGGCGGCAGCGGCTCGGTGTCGCCTGACGCGGGCAGGTCCTTCAGCAGCACGGAACCGTAGCGCTCACCGCTTCGCGCGTCGGTGATCGCGAGCACGCCGGGCAGTCCGTCGATGCCGGGCGGCGCCGTCTCCCACCGCACCGCCCGTTCGACGGCCTCCGCCCGGGCGGCCAGCACGCGCGGTTCCCGTCCGATGTACTGCTGCACCTCCCAGCGGGAGTACATGTCGAACAGGAAGTCGACGTCGGCCTCCGAGGCCGTCCACGGGCGCAACAGCAGCCGTTCGGTGTACAGCACCGTCATCGTCACTCCTCGTCGAGCAGCCGCTGCCGCTCGGCGTCGAGTTCGCGCAGCCGCAGCCGGACGGCCCGGCCGCCGTCGGAGTCCGCCGCCACCCGCTGCACCGCGCTGAGCAGTTCGCGCTTCTCGTCGTCGATCGTGCGCAGCACCACGCGCTTGGCCAGCGCCCGGGTCGAGGCCACCGCGTGCTCGTCGTCCCGCGCAGGGAACTGCGCGGTGAGCAGCTCCGCCGCGAGACCCCGGTACGGCTCACGCACCGACGAGACCGCCTCGACCGACCAGCCGGCGCGTTCCGGATCGGATGCGGCGACCGCTTGACGCACCGCCTCGAGCGCCGGATGCCGGAACGGCTGCGCGGCCGCGCGATCGAACTGGCCGCGCTCCAGACGGTGACCGTACTGCAGCAGTCCCATGACGGCGTCCCGCTCGAGCACCACGTCCGGGCTCGTCGGCAGCGAGGCCATCGTGACGCGTTCGACCGGTGCGACCGGTGTTTCGCCTGCCGCACCGTCGGCGACGGGCGCCGCGAACCGGCGGGCCTGTTCGTCCGGGTGC
>DATMTQ010000180.1:0-1868 GCA_035564095.1 Microbacterium sp.
CGGCATCCTTCGCGCCCGTCGCGGCCCCGGCCCCGGCCTCCGGCGCGAGCCTGCCGGTCGAGCGCAGCGGCATGATCTCTGCGGTGCCGGGTGTGAACCACGCAGCGGCCACCCCGCCCGCGCCCCCCGTCCCGTCGGTGCCCGAGGTGACGCGACCGGAGTCCGCCGCCGACGACGGCGTCGACCAGACGCGCACCATGTTGCGTCACACGCGCCCGGCGGCGATCGTCGCGCTCACCTGGGACGACGGCACCCGCATGTCGGTGCAGGGCCGTACGCTGTTCGGCCGCAACCCGGAGCGGCAGGAGGGCTCGGCCGTGATCCCGGTGCGCGACGAGACCCTGTCGCTGTCGAAGACGCACTTCGCGATCGACGGCGACCAGGACGGCGCGTTCATCACCGACCTGAACTCGACCAACGGCACCGGGCTCGTGCGGTCCGGCGTGCGGGAGAAGCTGGCTCCCGGCGTGCGCGTCGCGCTTCAGCCCGGCGACCGACTCGAGTTCGGCGACCGCTACGCTCTGGTGGCCCGCCCGTGACGTCGGACGAACTGACCGTCACCGCGGGAGCCGCGACCGACGTCGGACAGCGGCGTACCGTCAACGAGGACTCCTTCGTCGCGCAGGCGCCGGTGTTCCTCGTGGCCGACGGCATGGGCGGCCATGACGCCGGCGACCTGGCATCCGCCGCCGTCATCGCCGAGTTCGCCCGGCACGTCGGCCGCTCCGCCCTCGAGAGCGACGAGGTGCGCGACACCCTGGAGCACGCGCAGGCGCGCGTGACCGAGATCGCCGGGGGCGGCAACGCCGGCACGACCCTCACCGGGGCGGTGATGGCGACGGTCGGCGGCGATCCGTACTGGCTCGTGGTGAACATCGGCGACTCGCGCACGTACCGGTTCGCGGGCGGCGCGCTGGAGCAGATCAGCGTCGACCATTCGGTCGTGCAGGAGCTCGTGGACGCGGGCGCGCTGGATGCGGATGCCGCCGCCCGCGATTCCCGCCGCAACGTCATCACGCGCGCCATCGGCGGCGGCGACGGCGGCGATGCCCGCGCCGACTACTGGCTGCTGCCGGTGGAGCAGGGCGACCGGCTGCTGGCCTGCTCGGACGGCCTGACCGGCGAGCTCGACGACGACGAGATCGCGGCGGTGCTGACCGCCGTCGCCGATCCCGCCGAGGCCGCCGCGGAGCTGGTGCGCCGGGCGGTGGAGCACGCCGGGCGGGACAATGTGACCGCGATCGTCGTCGACGTCGCCCGGACGGGCGCGGAGGACGACATCGACGACACGGTTCCGACCGGTCGTCTGGACGGGGACACCCGCCCGCGGGCGTCCCGACTCATCGAGGGGGCCCGATGATGCACATCCGGTACGCACCGGGAGAGGCCTGGGCGGTCGCGGCGGGCGGACGCTGCGTCGTGGTGGCGGGGGATGCCGCGGCGACGCTGATCGCCGACCTGCACGCAGCTCTCGCCGACGGCGCCGACCTGGCGCGCATCGTGGACGCGTTCACCGGTGCGTTCGGCGCCTCGCTGCACAGCCTGCCGCCGTTCGCGGCGGTGTTCCCGGAGGGCGACGGCGTGCGCGTCGCCGTGCGCGGAGCCGTCGCAGTGAGCGTCGATGCCGCCGGCACCGCCCACGAGTTCACCGGTGCCGGCGTCACCACCTGGTCGGAGCGCGTGATCGACGACGCGACCGGTGTGCAGGTGCGCGTCGCGGATGCCGCCGATCCCGCCGCCTACCCGCTCGCCGACGGCGCCGCCCTGGTCTCCGCCCTCGCCCTGTCCCGCACCCCCGCCTCGCGCCCCGAGTCCACCTCGCGCCCTGAGTCCCCCTCGCGCCTTGAGTCCCCCTCGCGCCCTGAGCC
>DATMTQ010000181.1:0-4313 GCA_035564095.1 Microbacterium sp.
GAGTCGAAGAACGCCGTCCCCGGCAGCGTCGTCACAGTCTCCTTGCCGGCGTTGATGAGGTCGGGGTCCACATGCTGCTCGTCCGGGTAGGGGCCGACGCCGAGGATGCCGTTCTCCGACTGCAGCACCACGGTGACACCGTCCGGCACGTAGTTCGGCACGAGCGTCGGCAGGCCGATGCCGAGGTTGACGTAGGCGCCGTCGGCGAGTTCGCGGGCGGCGCGCGCCGCCATCTGGTTGCGGGTGAGCGCCATGTCAGGCCTCCTTCACAGTGCGCTTCTCGATGCGCTTCTCGATGGCGGAGCCGACCTCGACGACGCGGTGCACGTAGATGCCGGGGAGGTGCACGCTGTCGGGATCGATCTGCCCCGGCTCGACGAGGCGCTCCACCTGGGCGATGCACACCCGGCCCGCCATCGCGGCGAGCGGGTTGAAGTTTCGCGCGGCCTTGTTGAAGACGAGGTTGCCGTGGCGGTCGCCGAGCGCGGCATGCACCAGCGCGAAGTCGGTCACGATCGCGTCTTCGAGCACGAACTCGCGTTCGCGTCCGGCCACCGTGAAGGTCCGGACCTCCTTCGGCGCGGAGGCCTGGGCGATGCCGCCGGAGCCGTCGTAGCGCTGCGGAAGCCCGCCCTCGGCGACCTGGGTGCCGACACCCGTCGGCGTGAAGAACGCCGCGATCCCCGATCCGCCGGCGCGGAGCTTCTCGGCGAGGGTGCCCTGCGGCGTCAGCTCGACCTCGAGCTCACCGGAGAGGAACTGCCGCTCGAACTCCTTGTTCTCACCCACGTACGACGACGTCATCTTGCGGATGCGCCCCGATCCGAGCAGCAGCCCCAGCCCCCAGTCGTCGACGCCGCAGTTGTTGCTGACCACGGAGAGCCCGCCGGTGCCCTGCGCGAGCAGAGCCTCGATCAGCGCCATCGGATTGCCGGAGAGCCCGAACCCGCCGACCGCGATGCTGGCGCCCTCCCCGATGTCGCCGACCGCCGCGGCGGCATCCGGAACCTGCTTGTCGATCACGTGACACTCCTTTGCTGTCCTCTCCGGACACTACGCGTCGAGCACGGACCCGACAACGCGGCCGCGGCGAACGCTCCCATCGACGGACTCATGCATCGTCCCCGGCATGCAGCATGCCGCGCAGCGTCTGGATGGTGTCGGCCTGCTCCGGCGTCTTGTCGGGACGGTAGTGCTTGACCCGGGCGAAGCGCAGCGCGAGCCCGCCCGGGTACCGGCTCGAGCGCTGCACGCCGTCGATGGCGATCTCGACCACGATCTCGGGCCGCAGGTGCACGGCGTGGGTCGAACGCCGCGTCTCGTACGACGGGAAGGTGTCGGTCTGCCACCGCAGCAGGGCGTCGGTGAGCCCCTTGAAGGTCTTGCCCACCATCACGAACGCGCCCGGATCGCCGAACTCCCCCACCGGGTCGAGTGCGCCGAGGTGCAGGTTCGAGAGCAGACCGGTGCGCCGTCCGGAACCCCACTCGGCTGCCAGCACCACGAGATCGAACGTCACGACCGGCTTGACCTTGATCCAGGCCGACCCGCGCCGGCCCGCGGCGTAGGGGGCGTCGACCGACTTGACGACGACGCCCTCGTGACCGGCCTCCAGCGCCGCGCGGGAGAACGCCTCGGCGTCCGCGACGTCGGCGGTCAGGATGCCGGGGATGACGCACTCCCCCGCCACCCGGAGCAGCTCCGCGCGCCGCTCGCGCAACGGCGCGTCGATGAGGTCCCGCCCGTCCACGTGCAGGATGTCGAAGAACCACGGCCGCAGGGCCACGGCGCGATCCGCGTCCGCACCGAACCGCGACATGGTGTCCTGGAAGGCGCGCGGGCGGCCGTCCGCATCGAGCGCGAGGGTCTCGCCGTCGAGGATCACCGACTCGGCCCGGAGGTCGCGCACGGCCTCCACGATCTCGGGTACCCGCTGGGTGATGTCCGCGAGGCTGCGGGTGAAGACCTGCACGCGATCACCGCGTCGGTGCACCTGGATCCGGGCTCCGTCGAGCTTGAACTCCACCGACGACTCTCCGCTCGCCGCGATCGCCTCCGCGACCGTCGGCGCGGTGGCGGCCAGCATCGGCTGAACCGGCCGGCCCACGACGAGCGTCACCGCCTCCAGCTCGCCGGGCGGCTCGGTGAGGGCGATCAGCGCCGTTTCACCGAGGTCGCCGGAGAGCATCGCGGCCCGGCGGACGGCCTCGATCGGGCGCCCGCCGGCGCGGGCGACGGCCTCGGTGAGCACGCCTTCCAGGGCCCCGGTGCGCAGCTCCCCGAGGATGACCCGCAGCAGGAAGTCCCACTCCGCCGCCGAAGCCCGCTCGGCGAGTGCGCGCAGGAGAGTCGTCCGCTCGGCCGCAGATCCGGGTCCGGATGCCGCCGCCAGCAGCTCGAACGCTCGGTCGGCCTCGGCGATCGTGAGGCTCGGGGCATCCGCATGGGGCGAATCGATCGCGAACGCGCCGCGCCATCCGACGCCCAGGCGACCCTGGCGGGGGCTGGCGGTCAGGAGCCCGACCGCCGTGACGATCTCGTCGGGCTGCAGACGCTTCAGCAACTCGGCGAGCGCATCGATCTTGGCCCGGCGCGACCGGGTCGCCCCGACCGCGGCCGCAACGGTGACGACGTCGTCCAGCAGCATGCCCGAAGTCTGCCACGACCCTCCGACAGCAGGCCGGATCCGGGGCCCGAGAAAGCAGAAACCCCCGGTCTGACCGGGGGTTTCTTCTATGGTGCACCCCCTGGGACTCGAACCCAGAACCCACTGATTAAGAGTCAGTTGCTCTGCCGATTGAGCTAGAGGTGCTCGGCCCGCGGGACCGCGAACCGAGAGATCACATTACCCGAGAATACGCGCAACACGAAATCGACGCCGGACCCCGCCCGATATCCTGGACCCTGTGACAAGCGCCGCCTCCGAATCCCCCGCAGCCCCCTCCGTCGGCGCCGATCTGGCCGCGGACCTGGCGCTCGCGCTGCGTCTGGCCGACGCCGCCGATGCCGTCTCGATGGCCCGGTTCGATGCACCCGATCTGGCCGTGCAGACGAAGGCCGACACGACGTTCGTGACCGAAGCCGACCTGGCGACCGAGCGCGTGATCCGGGAACTGCTGCTCGCCGAGCGCCCCGCCGACGGCGTGTTCGGCGAAGAGTACGGCAGCACGGGATCCACCACCCGGCAGTGGATCATCGACCCCATCGACGGCACGTCCAACTACCTCAAGGGCATCCCCATGTGGGCCACGCTCATCGCCCTCGCGATCGACGGTGTCCCCCGCGTCGGCGTCGTCAGCCAGCCCGCGATCGGGCGTCGCTGGTGGGGAGGCGACGGCCTCGGCGCGTGGACGGGCACCCCCGGCGGCCTCGCCGCTCGGCCGATCCACGTCTCGGCCGTGGACGACCTCGCGCGCTCGAGCGTGAGCTTCCAGAGCATCCGGCAATGGGACCGGGCCGGTGAGCTCGATGCTCTGGTGCGCCTCACCCGCTCCGTCTGGAGGGACCGCGGCTACGGCGATGCCTGGCCGTACATGCTCCTGGCCGAGGGGCGACTCGAACTCGTCGCCGAGTTCGACGTCAAGGAGTACGACATCGCCGCCCACGTCGCCATCGTGCGTGCGGCAGGCGGTCGGTTCACCGCCTTCGACGGCTCGGACTCCCTCAGCGCGCGGTCCTCGCTCGCCACGAACGGCGTGCTGCACGACGCGTATCTGCGTCTGCTGCGCGACGAGGAGCCCGGATGAGGCGGCTCCGCCCCGTGGCAGTCGGTGCGCTCCTGGGCGCGGCGATCGTCCTCGCCGGCTGCAGCGGCACGCCCGCGGCGACGACCACCACGCCGGCTGCTTCGCCGACAGCATCCGCATCGGCATCCGCGACGCCGGCCATGCTCACGTGCGAGAACATGATCCCGGCTGCGACCGTCACGGCGTACCGGTCGGCGCACTGGACCGCGACGCCCGGCCCGCTCTACGTCGGCGACACGCGTGTCGACAAGGGACTGCAGTGCACGTGGGGCGGCCGGTCCGGCGAAGGCGGCGAGATCTTCGGCCGCGGCGCGATCGATGCGACGACCGCGAAGGATGCCGAGCGGCAGCTGGTCGCGCAGGGCTGGCGCCGCATCGACTCTCCGGAGGGCGTGTACATCACCGCCGGGCAGGACATGATCCTGAACCCCGACGATCAGGGCTACGGCATGACGTACCTGTTCAGCGACGGCTGGGTGAAGGTGGCCAGCACGAAGCAGGGCATCCTGCTCATCGCCGACCCGTCCTGACGGCTACGCGCCGCGCCGGATGCCGCACGAGCCGGAT